>JALZHT010000236.1 GCA_030860645.1 Acidobacteriota bacterium | reverse complement strand
GTCCAGGAGCCTCCCGGTCACGCCTTCCGGAAGAGGATCGGCGCCCGCCGGGTGCGCCGCCACGACTCTCCCGCCCGCGTCCACCACGCGCAGATCAACCCAGTGCGGGCGCGGGAGGAGCGCCGCCCTCAAGTCCGCTTCGAGGGCCGAAGGGTCTTGCAAGCGCGCCGCGGGGTAAGAGGCAATCGTGAGGAGCGGCTGGCGCTGTGCGTCGAGCCAGCGGTCGAAGACCACCGCCGCCAGTTCCGCCTGCTGCTCCAGAGACTCGTTAAGCTGTTGCTGCTTCCCGCCCCACACCGCCCAGAGCACCGCGAGCCCGACGACGAGGAGCGGGACGACTCCGCCCACCGCCAGTGTCAACAGTCGCCCACGGATGGTCACAACCCCCCTCCGACATCGTCCATTAGCCTCGCAGTATAACAAACCACGCGGGCGACAGAGATAAGAGTAAACACCTACCCCCGGCGAGTGTTAACACCCTCGCCTCCCGACGGGAAGGTGATTACGATGAGCGGGTCAAACAGGGGGACGGCCTTCACCACGGCGGCAAGTTGTTGCCCGGCGGCGAAGGCGCGGGAAGGAGCACAGGTCGCATGGAGCAGCCCGCGCATGAGCGGCAATTATCATCCGGGGTTTCTACATTTACTTCCTCTCACGGGGCGACGCGCTGGGCGGTGATACTGGCCGGCGGGGACGGGACGCGACTCCGCCCGTTGACGCGTGTGATCGCCGGCGACGAGCGCCCCAAGCAGTTCTGCGCGATCCTCGGGAAGGAGACCCTTCTCGACCAGACGAGGGGCCGGGTCGCGCGGGCGGTCAGTCCGGATCGCACTTTATTCGTCCTGACGCGAAAACACGAGCGCTTCTATGACCCCGTCCTGGCGGGCGTGCCGCGGGAGCGGCTGGTGGTACAGCCCGCGAACGCCGGGACCGCGCCGGCCATCCTGTACAGCCTGCTGCGCATGTCGAAGGCCGCCCCTTCGTCCGCCGCGGCCTTCTTCCCCTCAGACCATTATTTCTCTGACGACGCGGCCCTCATGTCTCACGTCGAAACCGCCTTCGAGGCCACACGCGGCCGAGACGACATGGTCATTCTGCTGGGCATCGAGCCCGAGGGGCCGGAGGAGGAGTACGGGTGGATCGAGCCGGTATCACCGGGGTTGACGAAGAACGCTAGCGAGCTTTGCTGGGTTCGCCGCTTCTGGGAGAAGCCGACGCCCGACTTCGCGCGCGGCCTCCTGGAGCGGGGCTGCCTGTGGAATAGTTTCGTGATGGTCGGCCGGGTCTCCGTCTTCCTGAAGATGATTCGCCGCGCCGCGCCCGAACTCTTCGACCGCTTCAACGCCGTCGGGCCGGCCCTCCATACGTCTCAGGAGGAAAGAGTGGTAACGGAGCTTTACTCGCGACTCGGCGACGTCAACTTCTCGCAACACGTACTGGCGGCGAGACCGCCGAGCCTGGCCGTGCTCCGCGTCGGCGGGCTGACGTGGAGCGATTTGGGGAAGCCCGAGCGCGTCCTGTCCACGATGGCCGACCTCGGCCTCAGCCCCGTCGCCGAGCGTTTCTGGGTTCCGGCCGCGGCCTCGAAAGCCACCGCCGGGTGACTGTACGCCAGGGGCCGGATAAGACGTGCGGCATGTTATTCCGGACTAAGGGGAAGAGTTATCATGGCGAGTCCGCCGTCGAGATCGTGCGCTCGCTGGAGCGGGCTTCTGCCGATTACCCGTACCGCGGACAATCCATCCGTCAGTTCCTGCGCTGGTCATTAGATCAGCTCCGCGCTAGTGTGCACCCGCGCGAGCTCGACCTGAGTGACACGCTGGAAGACGAGGCGCTCGCCCTCAACTACCTCTGTCTGTGCGAAGAATACGGCACGGGCGAGCTGCTGATCTGCCGCCAGGATTCGCCGGCTTGACTGAAGTTTATTCCCTCACACACAACCCGCATCAACCATTCCCCCTTCCGCCACTTCACGAATCCGGCGGGCCGTTAGGTGTAAACACTTGAGACATTCGGGTGTTAACACGCTGTCCCGAATCCAAGCCCCCGCCTAACATCAGGACATCCATTGATCGTCGCGCGCGGCGGCCCCGGCGCGGTGCGACCGCGGTCGGCGACTCACTAGGGCGAGAGAGCCGCCACAGGCGACCACCCTGCGCGGGGCCTCGCGCGACGGTCAGTGGAGGGCGACTGGCGGGCCTCCGGCTTCCGGGCTGGCAAGGCCCGCCAGTGAACTATTAGCCGTTGGTGGTGGGTGGGAAGATGAAAATATTGATCCCCTACGACGGGTCCGACAGCGCCCGGGCGGCGCTCGACGACCTGCCCCGCGCGGGGCTGCCCGACGAGGCCGAAGCGCTGATCCTGGTGACGCACGTCTGGCTGGCGTCCTCGCCGACCGAGTTCTCGCGCGCCGTCGCCCGGCGGAGAGTACTGGCCGCCGAGGGCTCGTCCTTCACCCCGGCCCTGAGGGATGAAGAAGAAGCGCGCGCCCTTGCGCGCGAAGCGAGGCGGCGTCTCCGGGCGCTCTTCCCGACGTGGCGCGTGAGCGCGCAGGCCGCCGGTGGCGTAGGGTCGCCGGCCTCAGAGTTGGCGCGAGTGGCCGTCTCGTGGGGGGCCGATTTGATCGTGGTCGGGTCCGGGCCGCGGTCGATTCTGGAGGCCGCTCCTGGCGCGACCAATCTTTCGGCGCTGCTCCCGGCGCGGTAGCTGCCGGAGCCTCTTGCGCCTAAGTCCACCCTTTAAAGGCTGAGGAAAGCGATGAAAGTAATTGAGGCGGACATGACCGAGGAAGCGACCATCTATATCACCGAGCTTGATCGGCAGCGGCTGGAGAAGCTGATCGAGTTGGCCCGGGAGCGCGACGGCGCCGCGAACTACGAGTACCTCAACAAGCTGGAGCAGGAGCTTGACCGGGCCGAGACTGTCGCCCCGGCCGCGGTGCCCCCGGACGTCATCACCATGCGCTCGACAGTCCGCCTCCGCGACCTCGACTCGGGCGAAGAGATGGTCTATACGCTGGTCTTCCCGACCGAGGCGGATTCCGGCAACGGGAAGATTTCGGTCTTGGCCCCCATCGGGACGGCGATGCTCGGCTACCGCGCGGGCAGCCGCATCGAGTGGCAGGTGCCCTCGGGCTTGAGGCGCATCAAGGTCGAAGAGATTCTCTACCAGCCCGAAGCGGCCGGGGACTATAACCTATAACAGTCGCTCGGTCAGCACCTTGCTTCACGCACAGCCTCGCGGCTCACGCGGTGTCCAAGGGTGGCGAGGTCGCGCAGACGGCAACCGGCTTGTTAAGACCTGGATCCTAAGTGTGTGCGCGAGAGGGCGCACGCCCGCACGGGGACGGCCTCTGGTAGGGGTATAAAATCTTGGGACGACCCGAACCATCAGGAGGAGTAGCATGGCTTGGGTCGTCCTTTTCATTGCGGGCGTTCTTGAAGTCGGGTGGGCCGTCGGTCTGAAATATACGCAAGGCTTTACTAAGCCGTGGCCCAGCATTGGCACCGTAGGGGCTATGGCCGTCAGCCTCCTGCTACTGTCTAAGGCCCTGAAAACGATTCCAGTCGGCACGGGTTACGCCGTCTGGACGGGTGTCGACGCTGTGGGGACGGTGATCGTCGGCATGGCAGTCTTGGGCGAGCCGACGGAGGTAAGCGAGTTAACACCCGCGGCGCGCGGGTGTTAACACCCGCCGTTTTCGGGTGTTAACACCCTTGAGGGGGAAGGTGTTCTCGCCTAGTTTGGAGGCGTCAAGACCGGCAGGGAGGCTGCATGAGAGAACTGATAGACGTGGCGCTCACACATCAACTGGACGAGCTGGCCGCTTTCAAGCCCAACGGGTTCCCCGTGATCAGCCTTTACCTCGACGCGAGGCCCGACCAGCGCGGGCGCGACAACTTCGACAGCTTCGTGCGCAAGGAGTTCGCCGCGCGCGCCAAGTCGTTCGCGCCGGATACGCCCGAGCGGGCGAGCTTCGAGAGCGACGCGGCGCGCATCCGTGTGTACCTGCGTGAGGAGTTGAGACGGTCGGCCAACGGCCTGGCGGTCTTCGCCTGCGCGGGCGCTGACAATTACTTCAAGGCCGTGCAGCTCGACGCCCCGATCAGCCGCCACCGCCTGCACGTCGCCGAGCGGCCACACCTCTACCCGCTGGCGCGCCTCATTGACCAGTACCCGCGCTACGTCGCGCTGCTGGCGGACACGAACTCGGCGCGACTGTTCGTCTTCGGTCTGGGCCGGGCGCTCGGCGGCGAAGAGGTGAGCGGCGTCAAGGTGTCGCGCACGCAGGTCGGCGGCTGGTCGCAGATGCGCTACCAGCGTCACGTCGAGAACTACCACCTGCACCACGCCAAGGAGGTGGTCGGGGTGCTCGAACGGGTGGTGCACGAAGAGGCCGCCGAGCACGTCGTCCTCGCCGGCGACGAGGTGATCATCCCGCTGCTCCGCGAGCAGTTGCCGCCGCGCCTCGCCGACAAGGTCATAGACGTGCTGCGGCTCGACATCAGGACGCCCGAGCACGAGGTGCTGCGCGCGACGATGGAGGCCCTGCGCGAGCACAACGTCCAGACGGACGCCGAAAGGGTCAGGCGGCTGCTCGACCAGTACCGGGCCGGGGGGTTGGCCGTCGTCGGCCTGCGCGACACGCTCACGGCGCTCTACCGGGGGCAGGTGGACGAGTTGCTCCTGAGCGCCTCGGCGCGGGAAATCCGCTGCGACGACGAAGAGCTTGAAGGGAACCATGCGGAAGACGCCCCGCACGATCAACTCGTCTTGCGCGGCCGCGAACCGCACTTGGCGGCCGCCGACATGCTCGTCACGCGCGCGCGGCTGACGGGGGCCGGCGTCACCTTCATCGAAGACCCGGCGCTGCTGGCAGACGTGGGCGGCGTCGGCACTCTCCTTAGATATCGACTCTGAACACGCGGGGCGGGTTCATCAGCGTCGGAAGTTAAGACACGGCCGAAGAGTGCGAACACGGAGGGTTATGAAGCGTGAGCAGGAAGAATAACGTCAACACGGATCACTATAAGACCGCGGGGCGGGGCCGCCCCGGAGAGGCCGTCGCCGCCGACTTACATAAACACACTTACGCGCAGGCCAGGGCCGGCGCATCGTCGCGGCGCGCGCCCGCGCTTCCCGGCCCCCGCGCGCGGCAGTCTACGGAGGCGCAACACAGGAGGCTCAGACGGCTGCGAAGGCTGAGGATGTCGGTGAAGCTCAGGGGGCTGTCGGCGAGACAACTGATGGAGAGGCGTATGCGCCAGCGGCAGTCCGCGACCGGGTGAGGCCGGCCGGCGGTGTCTCGCGCATGGCGTCGGCCGCGTCCGTTGCGAGTAGGGCCGTGAGGTGACGCGGGTGCCTGCGGCCGCGGAATGGTTCAGGCACCCCCGACAAGAAGGATTGAGTAAAGGCGGGTCGTCGCGGTGTTCATAAAGATCCATCAAAGGCTGGCCGC
>JALZHT010000910.1 GCA_030860645.1 Acidobacteriota bacterium | reverse complement strand
CGGCAGTGGGAAGGCGTCGAGGTACGGCCGCAGAGACTCGGGCGCGGCCCGGCGCACGTCCGTCGCCGGGACTTCGGTGATGACCGCCTGCGGGTGCACGAGCTTTAGCCACTCGTACGACGCGAAGAAGAACAGACGGTCCCTCACGAGGGGGCCGCCCAGCACGGCGCCGAAGTTGTTCTGGCGCAGGCGGGCCTTCTTCAGCCCGCGGTTCCTGGCGAACCAGTCGTTGGCGTTGAGCGCGTCGTGGCGGAAGTACTCGTAGGCCGCGCCGCGAAACTCGTTCGTCCCGGAGCGTGTGATGAAGCTGACCTGCGCGCCCGGCGTCCGCCCGAACTCGGGGGCGTAAGCGGAGGTAAGGACGCGCACCTCCTGCAACGCCTCGGCGGAGGCCAGCGCGTGCGTGCTGCCGAGCGCGGTGAGGGCGGGGAGCGAGCCCCCCGCGGCCTGGCCGGGCGCGGCCCCGGCGCTCACCCCGAAGTTGGCCGAGGCGCCGTCCACGGTGAAGTAGTTGGCGTTGGCGCGCTGCCCGTTGACGGAGAATTGACCCTGCTCGCTGAAGCTCGCCCGGGTGAGGACGGCGCCGGGGACGAACTCGAAGAGCGACTGGAGGCTCCGCCCGTTGAGCGGCAGCCGCTCGACCTCCTTGCGGTCGAAGACGACGCCGGCCGAGTTGTTGTCCTGGCGCGCCCAGACCGTGTCCTCCACCGTGATGTAGAGGCCGACGGCGCCCACCTTGAGCTGTATCCTGAAGGCTAACTGGTCGCCCTCGCCGAGCGTCACGTCCCTGACCTCGACGGGGGCGAAGCCCTGCTGTGTGACCCGCGTGGTGTAGACGCCGGGCGGGAGCATCGGGAAGACGAAGTAGCCCTCGCCGTCCGTGAGCACCTGCCTCTGGAGGCCGGTCGCGTGATTCGACACCGTGACGCGCGCGCCGGGGACAATCGCCCCGTTCTCATCGACCACCGTACCGCTCAAAGACGAGGTGAGGGGGGCGCGCGCCGCCGCGCGGCTCGTAACGGCCCACGCCGCGCAGGCCGGCGTGAGCGCGACGCAGAGGAGCGCCAACAGGAATCTTCGGGCGGGCGTCAGCTCGACCGGCCGCGTCATCGGTCCTTCTCCTCCGGCGCCGCCTTCGGCGCCGGGGCCGCCGCCGGCGCGGCCTGCACAGACTTCATCCTCTGAGCCTCGCCCTCGACCCACGAGGCCAGCCCTTCTACTTGACGGAGGTCACGCCAGAACTGAGCCGTCGTCAGCGCGGTGCCTCTGGTGCCCTCGGGCGAGGCGGTGAAGGCCAGGCGCACCCCCTTGTCGGTGGCGGAGCAGAGCCCCAGCAGCCGCTCCGCGGCCCGCGCCAGGCCCGACTCGCCCGCGTCGCCGCGGGTAACTGCCGGAGGCTCCCCCCCGGCGCCGGGGAAGATGGGCTGTAACTCCTGGCGCAGTTGGGTGCTCTCCCGCCTCACGGCGCGGGCGTGCGACTGCATCATGGAAAGCCACTTCTCACGCGCGGCGGCGTCGAGCGCGCGCAGCTCCCGGTCGGGGAACCGCGCGGCGAGACGCTTCATGGCCCAGGCGTGTTGCAGCGCGAGCATCGACCTCTGCGAGGCGCGGCCCGCTAGTTGGAGGATCGCGGCGTGCGCCTCCTCGTCGGAGAGGCCCTTATCCTTCGAGTAGTGGCGGCGCAGTTCCTCCTCGGCCGGGATGTGGTCGTCGGCCGGACCCACGTGGTGGACGACCGGCGGGTGCGTGGGCCCCGCTGCGGCGCGCGACCGGAGGGCCTCGCTCGCGGTGCTCACTTCGACCTCGACGGCCGAGTTGCCGGAAAGGGCCGCGAGCGAGCGGAGGAGCTCGCCCCGGCGTTCCTGCGTCTCGACGACGCCGTGGACGCGGAGCCGGCCGCCCGGGGTGCGCGTGACGTTGATCTGCTCGCCGAGGTCGGCGCCCACCTGGTTGAGCAGGCGCAGCACCTCGACCTCCAACTCGCTCGTTGCCGTGACGGTCGCGTGGGCCGGCTGCTGCCGGGGCTCGGCCGCCGGGCCGGCTTCGGCCGCGGCCGGCGGGGCAACGG
>JALZHT010000235.1 GCA_030860645.1 Acidobacteriota bacterium | reverse complement strand
GTCCCAGCACGTCCAGTCGAGCGCCAGCAGCACGGGGCCGGGGCGTCGGCCCAGCAGCCGCAGCATCTGTTCGGTGAGGAGCCAGTCGTCGAAGCGGTCGTTGCGCAGGAAGCGGTAGAGGCGGTTGAGGGCCGAGCCGAGTTGCACGTCCGAGAGGCAGGCGAGTTGGCCGGCGATGGCGAAGCTGCTAGCCTGCGCACACTGACAGAGGGCGGCGACGACGGCGGCGCAAGTCTTCTGTTGCGCGCGGCGGAAGGGGCTTAACAAAGTAGAGAGGACGGGGTATCTTCGCAGCGGGTTCATGGCTCTGTCTCCGGTAGAAGTTAGGCTTCGACACCCGAACTTCTACCACAGGGCGGTGAACCCTTCCTCATTCCTCCTCTAAAAGTGATAAGCGGTCAGAACTCGTGGATATTGACTTGCTGAGAGCCCACCATTATCGTGCGAATCCGCTCCGAACAGGTGCGGAAACGGTAAGTTATCTCGGGTTGCGAACTCTGGACCATTCTCCTCTCCAGCCACTAACGTGCATACTTTTCAGCCGTTAAAGGGACGGTTTACCTTATGCCAATTACGGCTTTTAATTAGATGTGTGAAGCTGACGTGGTTCTACCCGGCGGTGCCATTTTTATTGTTACCTATTAGATGCGATCTCAAACCAAATGCTAAGAGTCGACTGAGATTATTACGAATCAATAGAAAGCAACACCCGCGCCAATAAAAATTAGCGCGGGTGTTGTTGTGATGAGGGACGCTAACCCTTCTCCAGAGACGTTAATTATTTTCTAGAGACGCTAATTATTTTCCTTCCACAACAGGTTGTCCCGTAAGGAAGAGATTTTGTCTGCCAGCTTGCCCATTAGGGTGAAGAGCGGGAGATACATAACGCCCAAAATGGGCCCTATGGTGATTACTACCTATCGAGCTAAAACCGCCTCGGGGTAGTACATCAGAGGTCGATGAAGCAGATTAGACAATCTGGCAGAAAAGCACAAAGCTCGTTTTCACAGGCTTTTTGCGAGGAAAATACAAATCCCTTTAAGGAGGAAGAAAATTTGTCTGCAAGCTTACCGATCAGGGTAAAGAGCGGCAAGTAGGCTACAACGCCGGAAGAGCCGAAAACCAACGTCTAGCGAAGAACTTAATTTCGCTAGGGAACAACTTAATTTCACCAGGATACAACTTAATTTTCCATGCACAACACACTCGGGTTTAAAACAGCTCGAACTTGATGGTGAGGTACTTCTTGGGGTTTTGGCGGAAGTCGTAGATGAGTTTGACGGTCTCGGAGGAGAGTTGGTTGACGTTGGAGTAGAGCTGTTCGTCCGTGAGGAGTTTGCCGGCGGTGCCCTCGCCGCGCTGGATGGCGGCGACGACGTTGTCGATGCGCTCGGAGGCCGTGTTGAAGCGGGCGATGGCGGCGCGGGCGTCGTTGTAGATGGCCTCGTCGGTCAGCAGCCGGCCGGCCGTGCCGCGCCCGGCGCGTAGGTCGGCGACGATGACGTTGACCTCGTCGAGCGAGCGGTTGAAGCGGGCGATGCCGGCCCGCGCGTCGTTGTAGAGCGCTTCGTCGGTCAGCAGCCGGCCGGCCGTGCCGCGCCCCCGCCGGAGGTCGTCGGCGATGCTCTGGAGCGAGGAGCTGACCTCGGAGAGGTTGTTGTAGAGCGTGGGGTCGTTGACGAAGCGCCCGGCCGAGCCCTGCCCCGACTCGATCTGGCGGATGAGGTCGTTGGCGTCGCGCACCGTCTGGTTGAGGTTGTTGTAGAAGGCCTCGTCGTTGATGAAGCGGCCGAGCGTGCCCTGGCCCTCGTTGACCCGGTCGGCGATCTCGGTGAACTCGGTCGAGAGCTTGTTGAGCTGCTGCATCAGCTCGTTGCCGGAGGAGGCGAGCGCCTCGTAGGTGCCGGGGTCGCCGCCCGTCTTGAGCACCGTGCCCTCGCGGATGGGGCCGCCGATGGCCGAGCCGGGCGTGAGGTTGATGAGCTTGTCGGTGCCGAGGATGCTCGGCGACCCCAGGCGCGCCGTCGAGTCGTCGCGGATCAGCTCGGCGGCCGGGCGGCCGTCGATCTCGCTGTCGATGGAAAAGGTCGCCTCGACGCGCTCGGCCTGGTTGTCCGAGGGCGGGAGCAGGCGCACGTCGTCCACCTTCCCGACGCGGACGCCCGCGAGGCGCACCTCGGAGCCCTGGCGCAGCCCGTCGGCGTTGGCGAAGCGCGCCTTCACCTTGATCCTCTGCGAGAACGGCGAGATGTCGCCCGAGGCGTTGAGGATCAGGAAGATCAGCACGCCGATGGCGACGACGACGAACAGCCCGACGCGCAGCTCGCGCATCCCGACGGTCTTTCTCTGTGGAGGCATAGAAGCGAAGTGCGGAGTGCGGAGTGCGGAGTGCAGAATTTAATACCCGAGTCCCCGGTTTTTAATTCTGCACTCCGCACTCCGCACTCGTCACTCTCCTTTCAGTGTCCGCGGATGAACCGCTGGATGTAGGGGTCGGGGTTGCGGTGCAGCGCCTCGTCCGAGCCCTCGAAGGTGATCTGGCCGTTGCGGAGCATCAGGACTTTGGTGTTGATCAGGCAGAGGCGCTCGCCCTCTTTCTCGAAGATGATCTCGCCCTCGTCGTTGACGACGGCGTACTCGTTCGTCAGGTACTTGACGTTGTTCATCTCGTGCGTGACGAAGATCGAGGAGACGTCTTCGAGGTCGCGCAGCTTGATCGCCAGCTCGCAGATGGTGCGCGCCGTGGGCGGGTCGAGGCCCGCGGTCGGCTCGTCGAACATCACGATCTTGGGGCCGCCGACGAGCGCGCGCGCGATCCCCACCCGGCGGCGCATGCCGCCCGACAGCTCGATCGGCATCTTGTCAATGGCGTCTTCGAGGTTGACGAACCGCAGCATGCGGCGCACCTCCTCCTCGACCTCGTCCTCGGGCACGCCCTGCTCGTGCAGCCGGTAGGCGACGTTGTCGTAGACCGAGAGCGAGTCGAAGAGCGCGCCCTCCTGGAAGATCATCCCCATCTTCTTGCGCACGCTCATCATCTGCGCCTCGGAGTAGTCGGTGATGTCCTCGCCGTCGACGAGGATGCGCCCCTCGTCGGGCTTCAAGAGCCCGAGCAGCAGCTTGATGGTCGTCGACTTGCCGCCGCCCGAGCCGCCGAGGATGATCTTGGTCTCGCCCTTGCGCACCGTGAAGCTGAGGCCGTCGAGCACCTTGCGGTCGTCGAACGAGAGGTGCACGCCGCGGAACTCGATGGCCGGGACGGCGCGCTCGTGGTCGTCCACCTCGGCGAACGTCGAGTCGGCCGCCGCCTCGCTGACGCCGCCCCCGGCCCCGCCCCGCTCCTCAACCTCGGTCGTCGTTGCCATACGTCTCGCCGCCCCTCACGTCGGCAGCCCTAGAATAATCTGAAGCGCGCGCGTAATAAAGTAGTCGGCGACGATGATGAGGATCGAGGTCGAGACGACGGCCGTCGTCGTCGACTGGCCCACGCCCACCGTCCCGCCCTCGGTCTTCAACCCCTGCCGGCACGCCACCACCCCGATGATGAAGGCGAAGGCCAGCGACTTGACGAAGCCGCCGACGATGTCGTCGGTCGTCAGCCCCTCCCAGACGGCCGCCATGAAGGAGCCGGAGACGATGCCGAAGAACTGCGTCGAGACGACCCAGCCGCCGAGGATGCCGACGGCGTCGGCGACGAGCGTCAGGAGCGGCAAAGTCACCAGCAGCGCGATCAGGCGCGGCGCGACGAGCTTGCGCACGGGGTCGGTGCCGAGCGCCCGCATGGCGTCGATCTGCTGCGAGACGACCATCGAACCTAACTCGGCGGCGATGGCCGAGGCGACGCGGCCCGCCACCATCAGCCCGCTCAAAACCGGCCCCAACTCGCGCACCAGCGCCGTCGCCACGAGGCGGCCGGTCTGGTCCTGCGCGCCGTAGTACTTAAGCGTCGGGTAGGTCTGGAGCGCGAGCACGCCGCCGGTGAAGAAGCCCGTGAGGAGGATGATGGTCAGCGAGCCGACGCCGATGACATCCATCTGCGTGACCATCTCGGGGACGTAGGCCGGGCGGCGGAAGAGCCTTCGCGCGGCGCGCGCCGCAAGCAAAGTGGTCTCCTGTACCTCCAGCAGGGCGCGCAGGGCGAAGTTCATGCCGGCAAACGGGAAGCGTTTCTGAAAAGTCGCGTGGTCTTGCGGTCAGCTTAAGCGAGCGGGCTATGATGTGCAAAAAGGGGCGGGCGCGTCAAGCACGAAAACAGTGACGGGTGAAAAGCCGTGAATCGTGAATCGTCAATCGCGAATCGAAAAACGTCTTCCACGATTGACGATTCACGATTGACGATTCACGGCTTGTTTATTTCGCCGCCTCTTCCGCAAGCATCTTGAGGGCGTCACGCAGCTCGTCCCTGAAGCGCCGGGCCACGCCGCTCTGGACGGCCCGGGAGTTGCGCGAGAAGTGGGCCAGGGCGCCGTCGGGCCGCTTCCGGCCGCGCTCGGCGTAGATGGCGGTGATGAGGCTCTTGTCGAAGCCTGGGTCTTCGGGCCGCACGCTCAGGGTGGCGAGCGCGCGGTGCGGGATGCTGCTGCCGGGGCCGTGCTGCACGGCCGTCGACCAGATGACATCTTGCAGCGCGTGAGAACGGGTGAGGACGTTCAGCCCGTCCTCGCTGATGATCTTCTGGACGAGCGGGTCGAAGTGCGTCTTCTTGATGAAGTCGTGCTGGGCGCTCTGAAACTCGTCGGGCTGTGCGGCGGCGAGCTGCTTCCAGGCCGCCGAGAACTCGCTGCTGCCGGGGATGAGGTTCTTGAACTGGTCGCGGAAAGGGAAGTCCGGCTGGGAGACGAAGCGCTTGACCGTCCCGCCGTTGGGCTTGCTCGTCATCTGGTAAGAGCCGTAGGAGACGCCGCCCGCGTCGCCCGCCCCGGTCGAGACCGTGCCCGCGCCGCGGCCGCCCGTCTCGAACCGCTCGGACAGTTTCCCCAGAACTCTGGCGGCCGGCGGCTGAGGTTGCGGCGGCGAGGGCGTTTGCGGCGGCGTCGGTGGCGGAGGTTGCGGCTGCGTTTGCGGCGGCGTCGGCTGTGGCGGCTGAGGCGTGGCGGGCGTGGCGGTTTGGCCGTTCGGGATGTTGATCACGTCGCCGACGCGAATCCGATTCGGGCTGGCCTTGAAGCGCGGGTTGGCCTCGAGCAGGCGCGCCAGGGTGATGCCGTGGGCTTTGGCGATTTTTGCGAGGGTGTCGCCCGACTTAACTTTGTGGGTCATGGGCTTTCCTTCGGGAATGAATCATGTTGTCGTCGGCACGGCCGACGTTGGCCGCGGAACGTAAGGCTCACGAAAGGCAACTCTCAAGGGCGCGAGGGCCGGGGTGCGGGTAAAATAATTCTGCCGGCTGAGGATGTCAACGTTTCGTTGGAGCAGGTAAGAAAGTTATGGCCGTTTGCATTTGAGGGCGGGCGTTTGGAGGCGGCCAGAGACGGCCTCTAAACGCC
>JALZHT010000909.1 GCA_030860645.1 Acidobacteriota bacterium | reverse complement strand
GGTTTAAAGTTTCGAGTTTCGAGTTAAAAACAAATTGTCTTAACTCGAAACTCGAAACTTTAAACCCGAAACTGTTTCCGCCCGGCGGAAACTTTTGCCCCGCGCTGCCGATAATTCGATGTCCCGATAAATCCACCCGCGCCCGGCCGCGGGCCGTCATTTTTCGCCTTCCGTTTGAAGGGAGTCAGCCATGTTGGATGTCGGTAACATCGCGTCGCGCGTGAGGGAGACCGTCGGCGTGGTGCAGGAGGCCGTGACGGAGGCGGCCGGGACGGTCGCCCGGTTCCTCGGCGCGGACGGGGCGCAAGGCTCCCCGGCGCAGGCCGACGCCGCGCTCCATAACGTCGCCCGGCAGGTCACGACGGGCGTCACGCCCGGCGAGCAGCGCCAGATTGAAGAGGGCGTCGAGGACGTTTTTAACCGCGCCGGCTACGGCTACGGCGACGCCGCCATCGAGCTGGCGAGCCAGCTCCGCAACCGCTCGGCCGAGTACCAGGCCGCGTTCATGTCCGAGCTTTACGACTACGCGCCGAGCGTCGCCAACGACATCCTCCGCGGCGCGGCCGGCGGCAACCGCCACCACGTCAGCGAGCCTTTCGCCAGCGACTCCGACCGCTACGTCATCGCCCGCGCGCTCGGCGAGGCTTACGACCGGGGGCAGTTGCCCGCCGACTTCGTCGGACAGCTCCTCAGCCACGACGCGCGCTTCAGCAGCCCGCCGAACAACGAGTACACCGGCACCATCGTGGGCCTCAGCGGCTCGGAAGCCCTCATCAACGCCTACGTCGACCGCTCGCTGGAGATGGCGAAGGGCGACGACCCCGACTGGGTGCAGAGCTTCAACCTCGGCGCGGCGCGCGCGATGGCCGGCGACCCGCAGGTCTTGCAGCAGCGCCTTGAGAGGATGAGCCAGGCCGAGCTGCGCGACTTCCTCGCGCACGTCGAACCCGAGTGGCACTCGCGCAGCATCGCCGGCTACGACTCCGGGTACAACAACGCGCTCGCCACGCTGGTGCGCGGCGCGGCCGACATCCAGCCGCCCACCGAACAGGTCTTGAATCTCTTCTCCGAAGTCGCGCAGAACTACATGGGTCGCGTGGGCGTGGCCGACGCGATGGGCGAGCTGTTCACCTCCGGCCACACCGAGCACGTCCGCTTCGCCAACGGCCGTATCGCCGAGGACATCTTCCACTCGAACGCCGAGTTCTTCACCCACCGCCTGCTCGCCGCGGGCAAAGACCCCGTGACGGGCGAGAACATAGACGAGGCGGGCCGCGCCGCCGCCCTGCGCAACTTCTTCCAGGCCACCGCCTTCAACGAAGACTGCGAGTACAAGGAGGCCGTGCGCGCCGAACTCGTTAACCAGATACGCTCGCTCCAGTCGGCCATCGAGTATTACCCGAACGTCGGCTCGCGCACCCGCTCGCTCATCGAGCGCACGCTCGCGCCCGAGCCGGGCGTGAACGCCGAAGCCTCGATTAAAGAACAGCTCGCCTTCCGCCTCGGCCGCCTGACGGGGACGATCTTCAAGGGCTTCGAGGCGGCCGTCGAGGCGCGCGGCAAGGAGAACGCCGAGATTGACGGCGTCGTAGACTTCCTCTTCGGCCTCGTCCCCGTCGGCAAGGCGACCGACATCGTCAAGGCGCGCGTCCCCGGCGCGGGCCTCTTGATAGACAGGGCCGCCGACAAGGGCGTGGACTTCGTCAAAGACCTCGTCAAGGACTGGCTGCACCAGGCCGACCTCGAAGCGGAGCGCGGCGACGTGTGGGCCGTCTTCGCCGAGTTCGCCAACAACCTGAACAGCTACCACTCGGACGACTTCTACAGCGGGGCCGGCTCGATTGATTACACGCTGGAGCACTCGGGGCGCTAAGGAGATGATCGGCAGGACGGAGACAGCGGCGGGCGCGGGCGTCCGCCTCACGGAAGGATTGACGGGGCTGGCCGACGCCGCGCGCGATTTTGCCCCGGCGTCGGCCGAGACTTTCACGGAAGCGCCGCACGCCGCCCTGAGCCTGACCGAAGGCTTGGCGGCGCGCACCGGCATCCTCCGCCCGGGCGCGCCCCTTTGGG
>JALZHT010000234.1 GCA_030860645.1 Acidobacteriota bacterium | reverse complement strand
GGACGCCAGGGCCGCCAGGGCCGCCTGGGCCGCCTGGGACGCCTGTTTGGAGAATCGCGTGGGGATCAACCGCGCGATCTGGTGGTCGGTCTACGAGCACATCAGGGGTGTCCGCGACGAGGAAATCGAGAAGGCGCTCGGCGTCTGGCTACCCTGCGTGGACGCGTACGAGGCCGGGCTGTGGCTCTTCTGGGTGCTGGAGGGTGAGGTCGTCGCCGTCCCGCGGCCGGCCATGCTGTTCGCGGGCGACCAACTCCACTGCGAGTCGGGCCCCGCCGTGCACTGGCCGGGCGGCGAAGCCTACTACTACCTGCACGGCGTGCGGGTGGCGAAAGAGATCGTCGAGACGCCGGCGACACTGCTCGACCCGCGCGTCATCCTCAAAGAAGAGAACGCCGAGGTGCGCCGCGAGGTCGTGCGCAAGGTCGGCGTCGAGCGCGTGCTGTCGGCCCTCGGTGCCGAGCGTGTGGAGTCGCGCGAGATCGTCCTGCCGGCGCGCGCCGGGCTGGCCTACGACGCCGCGGCGGGCGGTTTCGTCGAAGGCTTTTACCCGGAGCAGCGGCTCCCTTACGAGCTGCTGCTCTTAGACCTGGGGGACGGGCGGCGCAGGCCCTACCTCAAGATGCTGAACCCTTCCGTCCCCGGCGTCTACCACGTCGAGGGGGTCGGCGGCGAGTGCCGCTCCGTCATGGACGCGCTGCACTGGCGAAAGCCTCTCGCGATGCAGGCGATCCCGGTCAGCGACGACGGCGACGACTGGTGGCAGCAGGGCGACGTGTACATCTGGCCGTCGGGGGCGAAAAGTCTCAAGCCGCTCCCGGCGGTCTTAACCTGAAAGGAGAATCACCGTGATACCGAAGAGGGCCGAGAGGCTTCCGCACCGGGTTTTGCGAGAGGGGGAGGCGACGGGGCACGCCCACCGCGCCGTCGAGGAGGACGTGACGCTGCACATCGCCGGCGGGCAGCTCTACATGCGCGTGCCGGGCGGGGGCGCGCGCGTCGTGCACGAGGAGCACCGCACGCAGGTCATCCCGCCGGGCGACATGGCGGTCGGGGGCTGCCGCGAGATGGATCACTTCGAGGAGGAGGCGCGCGAGGTCGTTGACTAGGCGAGTCCCCTCAGCGCGCCGGGGTAAAGAGCGCGCCGGTCGTTTCCTCCTGTCTGCGGGGCGGCGTGGCGAGTATCGCCGCCCCACTTTTTAGAAGGAGTTCCGCATGAGCGACGGCACCAAGATCGAGTGGACGGACGCGACGCTCAACGTGCAGGTGGGCTGCACCAAAGTCTCGCCGGGGTGCGCGAACTGCTCGGCCCTGCGCGACGCGCGCCGGCTCTCGCGGAACCCGAACCCGAAGATCGCGGCGAAGTACGCCGGCACGGTCACGGAGGACGGCCGCAACTGGACGGGCCGCGTCAACTTCTCGGAGGAGACGCTGACGCAGGTCATTCGGTGGAGGGAGCCGCGGCGCATCTTCGTCAACTACACCTCCGACATCTTCCACAAGGTCGCGCCAGACGAGCGCATCGACCGCACCTTCGCGGTGATGGCGCTGGCCCACTGGCACACTTTTCAAGTGCTGACGAAGCGCGCGAAGCGGGCGGCTAAATACTTCTCCGACAGGCAGGCGAGGGTGGGCGCGATTTGGGGCCAGATGGGGAGGGGCTACCCGCACCCGCACCCGACCTTGTTCGACCTGGTGAAGAAGTCGCCGAACCATGACCCGTATTGGCCCTGGAAGAAGGGCCGCAACGGCTCCTGGTCTAACCCGCCGTGGCCGCTCCTCAACGTCTGGCTCGGCTTCAGCGCCGAGAATCAAAAAGAGTTCGACGCGCGGTGGGAGTGCTTCAGGCTCATCGCGGGGCAGGGCTGGACGGTCTTCGTCTCGTGCGAGCCGCTGCTCGGCCCCGTCGCGCTGCCGGCCGATTTCCTCGCCCTCGGGGGGCGGGCGCAGGTCATCGCCGGCGGCGAGTCGGGGAAGCTGGCGCGGCCGTCGCACCCGGACTGGTTCAGAAGCTTGCGCGACCAGTGCGTGCCGGCGGGCGTGGCCTTCCTGTTCAAGCAGCACGGGCACTGGCTCCACCAGAGCCAGGAGTACGCGGACGGCCTGACCTGGGCTGAGTGCACGCGCATCGTGACGGGCGAGGGCGCGCACGTCTGGCCCGACGGCACGCGCTCCGTCTACCTCAGCAAGAGCGCGGCGGGAAGGATTTTAGACGGGCGCGAGTGGTCGGAATTCCCGGCGGCGGCCCCGTGACCGGGCGGGTGCCGCGCGACCTGAGACGGCGGGAGGCGTCGCGGGGCGACGGGTCGTAGGAGGTCAAGAGAGCGTGACACGGGTCGTCATCGGAAACGCGGTCGTCTACCACGCGGACAGTTACGCGCTCGTCCGCGAGATAGGCCCGCGCGCCTTCGGCCTGCTCCTGACCGACCCGATGTGGGGCTCCGGCGCGGACGGTAAGAAGGCGGCCGGGGGCAACGCCAAGGGCGGCAGCAACAAACGCGGCAGCCATTACCTCGGCGGGATGGTGGTCGACAACAAGGACTGGCAGATCGAGGACGACGGCGTCTCGTTCGACCCGGCCCCGTTCCTCGGCTTCCGGCGCGTCGTCCTGTGGGGCGCGAACCACTTCTCACACCGCCTGCCCGGCCACAACCCGAAGTGGCTCGTCTGGAACAAGCGGCCGAACGGGACGCCCTCGGACAATAACAGCGATTGCGAGCTGGCATGGACGAACCTGCCGGGCCAGGCGGTCAGGAAGTACGACCACCTGTGGCGCGGCGTCTGCAGGTCGGGCCGCGAGAACCTGTCGCGGGGCGGCGCGAAGCTCCACCCCTTCCAGAAGCCGGTCGGCCTCGGGAAGTTCTGCATCAAGCAGGCCAAGCTCGCGCCCGGCGAGGCCGTCATAGATTTCTTCGCCGGGTCGGGGGCATTCGGCGTGGCCGCGCTCGAGATGGGCCATCCCGTAGTGCTCGTCGAGAAGGAGCGGCACTTCTTCGAGACGTGCTGCGAGCAGGTCGAGCGGGCGCAGATGCAGCCCGCGATGGTGGTGTGATTGAGGGAGGCGTGATGATTGCGGCGGAAGCCACACCGACGCGGCCCGTGCTGAGGTATCACGGCGGGAAGTTCGGCAAGGCGGGCGTGCTGGCCGACTGGATTCTGGCGCACGTCCCGCCGCACGAGTGCTACGTCGAGCCGTTCGGCGGCGGCGCGTCCGTCCTGCTCCGCAAGCCCCGCACGCCGAACGAAGTCTACAACGACCTGTACGGCGAGGTCTGTACGCTGTTCCGGGTGCTGCGCGACCCCGAACTCTGCGCGTCGCTCGTCCGCTCCGTCTCGCTGACCCCCTTCTCGGAGGCCGAACTGCGGAGTTGCTTCGGGCCGCCCGACGGGCTGTGCGAGGTTGAGGCCGCGCGGCGGCTGCTCGTCCGGTCTTGGATGACTATCGGGCACGACGCGGCCACGTCCTACCGGCACAGCGGGTTCAGGGGCGGCACGAAGACGGCCGTCCGCGACCCCGGCCTCGACTGGCGCGGGCTGCCCGAATCGCTCGCCAGAGCCGCGGACAGGTTGCAGGGCGTCCACGTCTACGAGCGCCCATACGAATACGTGCTCAACAAGTACGACGGGCCGCGGACGGCCTTCTACGTCGACCCGCCTTACCTGCGCGAGACGCGCTCGGCGGCGCACCGGGGCGCATACGCCGTCGAGATGGACGGCCCGGCACACGAAAGGCTCGCCGCGCGCCTGCACGCGCTCGAAGGGATGGTCACGCTGTCGGGTTACGACTCCGACCTCTACCGCTCGCTTTATCCAGGCTGGCGGCGGGTAGAGCGCAAGGTGTTCGCCAACGGGCGCGGCGGCGTCAAGCCGGGGAGAACCGAGGTGCTGTGGCTGAACGCGGCGGCGGCAGCAGCCCTCGAATCGAGCAGGCCGCAGATGAGGCTGCTATGAAGGACAGGCCGACCGGCATCATCCGCACCCTGCCCTACGGGCCGAACCACGGCGAGGAGGCCATGCGCGCCGCCTACGCCAAGATGGTCGCCGGGCTGGAGAGGCTCAACCGCTTCGACGCGGCGCACGTCCTCGTCGGCATGCAGCAGAGGCCGAAGGTCGAAGTGCTCCACTGCTACATCCTCGTCGAGGGCCGCATCGTCGGGCGGGCGCACATCGCCGGCTACGAGGAGGGCGTGCCTCCCGTGAAATGCTGGGACGGCTCTACTCGGCAGCACAAGTTTTGGGCCGTGCTGACGGGGCCTTACGAGCCGGCCCCGGAGGTCATCAGGAGGCGCGGCTTTCAGGGCTTCCGCTACACGGGAGACCTCTGGTGAGGAGTTGATTATGGGCGCATGCGGCTGCGGCGAACTCTCGGTCTACGAAGGCTACACGGTCGGCCCCTACGTCCTCGCCGTCGAGGTGTACCGGGGCTGCTCCTACTGCGACACGGGGCTGATGGTGGCCCTGCACCTGTTCACGCCGGAGGAGGCCGAGACCTACGACGTGGAGATCAAGTCGGAGTTTAAGCCCGACAAGTACGGCCATGCCGAGATCGCCTTTCCGATGGTCGGGCAGGCCGACCTGGTGAAGGCGGCCGAGGGGCTGGAGGCGAAGGAAGAGGGCGGGAGTCTCGTCCCGCGCTACGACTCGCTGGCCGACATCCTGCGCGACTACGGGCTGAAGCTGTTGCAGGCCGGGCTGCGCTACAGGCTCAAGGAGATCGCCGACGAGGAGGCTAAGCGCGCGGCGCGGGAGGCCGCGGACAAGGAGAACCGCGAATGAGCACAGACCTTCAAGAGTTGATTGACAACAACGTGCTGACTCTCAGGGTGCGCGGCGGCGGGGTCGCGGCGCGCCTTCATCCGCACCCGGCGCTCGCGCTGATGGCGGCCAAAGGCAACCCGCCCGAGGGGCTGCTGTGGGGCGGGCGGACGTTCTTCCTGACGCCCGAGGGCCGGTACGTCGAGGGGCTGCTCTACCCGCTCCTCGGCAACGAGCAGTTGTTGGGGTGACGATTCCCGCGCACGCGCGCGGGGCGCTCCCCGGCCGGCGCGAGTGATAACCGATGGCGTTCATCCCTGACGAGGCGGTCATGCGTTCGGACGACGTGCCACCGGGCGCGTTCCGCCTCTACGCCTACTACTGTATGAGGCGCGACCACGCCACCGGCACCTGCTTCCCCTCGGTCAAGCGGGCGCAGGCCGACCTCCACTTCAAGTCCTACAGCTACGCCTCCGAGATGCGCAAGGAGTTGCTCAACGAGGGCTGGATCGAGTTCACCGAGGACGGCCAGGTGCGCCCGCTGCTCGGCTTCGGGGTTCGGGAAAAACCGAAACAAGTTTCGGAAATTTCCGAAACCACGGGTTCGGAAAAAACCGAAGATGGTTTCGGAGAAAACCGAAGCGGGGTTCGGGAAAAACCGAAACAAGTTTCGGAAATTTCCGAACCGCTTATTAAGGATGAACCAGCCCCTTTAACCAGCCCCTTTAACCAGCCCCCTCAACCC
>JALZHT010000013.1 GCA_030860645.1 Acidobacteriota bacterium | reverse complement strand
GCCCCGGCCCTCGCGCGCCGCCGCCGACGGGGCCGCCGCCGCGTCGGTTGACAACCGCCGCCGCCATCCGTAAATTCAATACCACGCCTTGTTGGGAGGTCGTCTAACGGTAAGACTGCGGACTCTGGATCCGCCTATCGGGGTTCGAATCCCTGCCTCCCAGTTCAATGACTCAATAAGTTAAGGGCAGCCCACGAGCTGCCCTTTCTTACTTTGTGTGCCTCTAGTGTGCCAACCTTCAAGGCGATAAACTTTTAACCTTTTGGATATTGGGGTTTGAGTATCAGAAGGGTATGAGCAGGGTCGGCGGTAGTTGCACACACAATTCCATAGAAAACCTTTTTGTGGAATTATAGCGTGCCTGATAAGTATTGAGTTCTGCGCTTAAAAGCGATCAAAGTAGTAGGTGGGTATGTTGACACAAGACTAGACATGGGATTTTTTCATTTCTTATGCCGGTCCTGATAAGACGGTAGCTGATCGACTGTAGCGACCTGATTGTGCCAGCTTGCAAGGTCTATTTAGCTACTACATCTACTATTACAGTGGAGCAACATCAAGACCTACAAAGAACTTCTGCTAAAGACTTCATTGTTCAATGACTTTCAGCATCTTCTCGATGTAGTTGAGCCTATCTTCATACTGGAAGAACACATGATTCTGCTCAAAGTCCGCCAAGCCAAGTGAGCGTCCCCAGGGAACTTCATATTGCGCAGTGTTCGAAACGATAAACGAGTTAAGTACAACCTCCGGCGCACTTTCTTGAAGGCTTCTTTCCAGGTCTTTTATTGTCTGACGAAACCTGATTTTAGGATCGTCAATACTATTAAGATTACGGATACCCTTCGGGTCGATGAAGGAGACAAACTGCTTATCAGGACGAAGAATCCATAAAATGAAGTCGGGATAAAAATTCCCGGCTTCAAAGAAGCCAACACCCTTCCCGCGGCTTTGATTACGCAGCAGGTATAGCTCTCGCTCGCCAAGCCTAAAATAATCTGTGTGCTGCTCGCAGTATTTTTGCAAGTCTCGAACAAAATCCTTTTCGCTGGTGTCGAGCGCGACGGGCGAGATTTTAATTCCCATTTTGCTATCAACGGCGAGAAGCGGTAAGTACAAATGCTTGTTAAATCCGATTGCCGTAAGATTGGAGTATTGCCATTCGCCGTTTAGCAACAACTCACGACTTTCAATTAGCCGCTTTAGCTCTTCAAGCTTCTCAACAATAGCGCTTTGCGAAGCCTCGACGGTTAAGCGATAAGCATCAATAAAGTTCTTGGAGTCCTCCGGTTGAAGATCATAATACTCGTACTCTTTTTTCTCATGCTCCTCTTTCTTTAGCTTATAAAAGCTCTCACAGTATTTCTTGAGCAGCGAAGTGATAGTTTCCTGCCATCTGCGCGAATTTTGGAAGCTCATCGGCAAATTCAACTCAGCGCCCGGCATCAGGAGTTGATACCAATCCTTCCTACCCAACAGCTCCTCAATTTCATTCTTGCTTAAACTAAAATTGTGCCAGCCGCGTTCTGCTTTGAACGCCTGCAAATCAAGGTAAATCTTGTTCAGGTCGAGAAATGCCAAGTGGTGGGGCTCGAATATTGCCGACTGTTTATTACCGTCATCGACTTTTAACGTCGAGCTAGTCATCGCTTCAAGCTTCGGGTACGCGTCAAGCTTTGTCTTACCTTGTAATTTCGGCGGCACCTCTGCACTTAGAGTCGCCGGTTTCCGGACAAACTCACCACCAGTGCGGACGCGAATCATCTTCAGCCTCTTCTTCTGCCAGTAGTCGAGCGTGACAACGGGCAGAACAAATTCAATTGTCGAAACTGTCGGTAATCCTTCCTCTTCCAGATACTCCTTAAACTGCGCCATGTAATCTGCCCGCAGGCCAAAGACATTGAGTGTTTCGACCAGTTCAATGTTTTTAGGGACGACGACCGATTTATCTTCTAGGCGGCGGCTGCGTTTGAGCCCAAAATTGTAGCCCTTCAGTCGCACGCCGCGCCCGAAAAGCTGAATAATCTGGGAGCCTTCGGTCTTGCCGATGTTCATCAACCCCATCGTGGAGACACGCCAACTGTTCCAGCCTTCGCTGAACTTACGCGAGCCAATGACGAGGTTGATAGTCGAGACAGGGTCGTTGACGCTCTCGAATAACGATTTGGCGAAATCACGTTGCTTTACGTTGAGAGCCTCCTTGTGCCGCTCGCACAGTTTGATAAGCTTTGCGTCTTCGCCGACGTTAATCACGCCGAATGGATCATTCTCGCCGACACTCAGAGCTATTTCGCCACTGATCTTCGCTAGATTCTCAATGCGCAACAGAGCTGAGGCAGGCGCATTAAAAAGGCGCGACAGCACGTCCGCAAAAACCTGTTCGGCACTTAAGCCGCTTTCGACCAGGGAATCGAAAGAATTGCTGAAAAGGTTTCGGCCCGAATCGTCGAGCAAATTGGCGCGGCCCACCAGCAACCGTTCGATGATACCGATGCTCTCTCTGCCCTCGCGGATGAAGCGTGCGAGAAAGAGTAGGATATCCACAACGTCGGTCAAGTCTTTTTCGCTTGTCGTTTTGGTTACGCTCGCGCCGACGAACACCCAGAGCGGGCGGGCCACCTCAAACGGCTTGAGAGTTTCTTTACGCTCATCAAAGAAGCGTAGCTGTTGGTAGAACGTCAACAGGCAAGCCGTAAGATACTCATGCCGCGGATCGGTAGTATTTGCTTCCGGTAGGTTTAGGATGCGGTAATCTTTGCCGTAACCGTCAGCGTGAAAATACTTGTATGAGTAATCGAACAGAATCGCCTTCGCATACTCTTCGGCCAGGTCATCCTTCTTCGACGCCTTGACTGCTTGCCCGAAGGTCGCGGAATACTCAAAAGCGAAGCCTGTTTCTGCCAACTGTTCCCGAATTGATTTCCACTCCTCACCGCTCGCGCCTCTATGTCCTTCGTCCACAAAAACAAGGTTCGTACCCTCGAAAGAATCGACGGAAACGGTCTCTTTGCCCGCGTCCTTACGCAGTTTGTGAATAGCGATGAGTCGAACCGTACCGTCCGAGTAAAAGTGGCGCGCGTTACGGTCGAAAATTTCGGCCTCGATGCCTGACTCTCTCAACTCCTCAAGGTGCTGCCGCGAGAGCCCTTCGTTTGGGGTGAGCAGGATGATCTGGTCGAATTTTTTTGTCGGGAAACGTTTGTGCCAATAGTGCTGAATTTGTTGCAGGTTGACGTGCAATAGTAAGGTCTTGCCCGATCCTGTGGCGTTCCAGAAGGCGACTTTGCGCAGGTCTGCTGGCGTGAAATCGCCTAGCGCGTCGCCTGGGTGCGCGGCGTTGAAGTCTCTGACAAACCAGTTCAGGCGCTTGAGAAGTTCGGTCTCATCAGTCGCCCAGAGGTCAAGATAAATTTCGGTAAAGAGAAGTGAAAGGTACTGAAAGTATCTCCAGCGGACAGGCTGCCGGCGGTGGCGATTTAGCTCAAGCGTATAGCGGACGATGTTGCCGTCATAGCGCAGCAGGTCTTCGGCGCGGAGACGCGCGTCGTTAGCGAAACGCGCTTTGATGACATGATGCAAACGGGTGATGTTATCAGCGTCGAGCAATTCGAGTTCGCCGTCTTTTAAGCCTTCGGTGAGCCTATCAAACGATTCAACGCCGAAGATTTTCTGAAGGAAGAACTGATTGAGGACGAGACGCTGATTAAAACGCAGCTTGGTTTTAGCCTGCTTAGCTTTAGCCATTATTCAAACATTCTCCGCAAAAACTCGGCTTCGATCAGCTTAATTTGCCACGTATCGGTTTCTTTCCGAACTTTACCGACGGGGATTGCGGCGTCGCCGTTGATGTAGAGTGTGTCGAGCCGGCTGAAATCGAAGCCTTGCTTTTCCAGAAAATCGTTGAGCCGTCTGTCTGCTAACTCTTGCGCCAATTCTTTTCTCGTGCGCCAGAGGATGAGGCAGCGTTCGCCTTTGCGCGTTGTGCCGCGCACGACACGGAAGCCGTCAATTTGTTGTGTCTTCTCAACGTGCAAGCCGATGAGATAGTTGAACGTCTCGACGAGGTCAACGGGTATTTCCCGCGTTTCACCGACGCCGTTGACGGCAATCTTCATACGATAGTCGAAAGGGGCGGCAAAATTGTCGAGGTTTAAAAGGCTCTGCGAGCCTTGCGCCTCAAATTCGAGCATATAGTTGAGCAGGTAATCTTCGCGGAACTCGTTGGTGAAGTTCAGCAAGCCTTGCTCCTGTTCCTCGGTCCGCTTGAGCGCGAGGTTATTCATCGCGTCTTCATATGATTCGAGAGCGAAGTATTTCAGCAAGTGCGATGAGCCTTTACGCTTCGTCGGCTTGCCATCTTTCCATTCTTCGGCATAGATGACCTTTTTAACACGTGGCAGCGTAACAGTATCAAAATACTCATTCGTCTCTACCAGAATGTACTTACGCTGCCCACCGTGCTCACGATTCAGGTTAATAACTGCGTGTGCAGTCGTTCCACTTCCGGCGAAGAAATCAAGAACAATCGAGTCAGGTAGAGAGGCCCCTCCGACGTAAATACAATCTTGCACTGCATAAATTGATTTAGGATATGAAAAAGGAGATTTCCCAAATAAGTCCTTAAGGAGAGATGTTCCGTGTTCTGTTGCTGAATATTTCGCATCAAACCAAGTAGTCACAGCGACTACGCCTTCCTCATGAGGCCGCCTTTTATAATAGACTTGAGCCTTCCCAGCTTTGTTAGTTCTAACTTCTATCTGGTCTAAATACTTTTCTACCTTTTCATGACTCCACCGCCACGTTTTTTCATTACCTGCATCATCTATCGGGAAGATCATACATTCCCCATCCCTTGTTTTTTCACGAATAATCCATTCTTCAGCCCCTGCATCCCAAACCATATCAGGAACTCTAAACGAATTGCTTGTGACAAAAAATGGGTAGTACAAAAACTTACGCGCGGCTCTATCGGAGTTAGAACCCTCACGCCTCAAATTTCGCCACTCAAACCTTCCCACATTGTCAACTTCAGAAAAGCGTGCAAGTTGCTTTTTAGTAGGAGGTAATCTACCTATAGTGGCTGAACTTCTACCTGCATAAAGGACATATTCATGTGAAACAGAAAACCCTGCCCTTGTCGGCCGGCCGGATGGGTTAGCACGCAGCGAAACTACTCCGAGCAATTCACCCTCGAAATAAGAGGATAGAATGAAATTAAGCTCCCTTTGTTGAGCATCATCTATAGCAACAGCAATGACGCCCTCTTGTTTTAGAAAATTACGACTTACAGACAGTCGCCCATCTATAAGGCTTATCCACGATGAATTTTTATAACCATTTTTGTAGCTAATAGGGCTTGCATCCGTGTTATACGGCGGGTCGATGTAAATACATTTGACACTCTCCAAGTATCTTTCTTGCAGCAACTTCAGGGCATGGAAGTTATCTGCCTTGATAAGTAAGCCATCTGTAACTGCATCAAGGTTGTCAAAGCTTGATAGCAGTTTTAGCACCCACGCTTCCGAAAAATGGCGGGTATCAACGATTAAGTTTTGATTCGCTTCAAGGAACTGCTCGTTCTTCGTCCCATTACCACTGAGCATATCACCCGCGATCTCGTCAATCGCATAGAGCCGCCGCCACTCCTCAATTTGGGCCACGTTCGCAAGCACGTCTGCCCACAACTCGCGCGGCACGCGGTCTAGCGTCACACAATAATTTGCACTGATAACAAACTTCTTCTTGAGGAAAAGTTTCTTCTGAAAGTTTTCAACCTGCGCCAGAAAGCTGATGAGCTTATACCCGACGCGGCGCAAGGCTTTTACTTTCGCCAGGTACAGCTCAACGCGTGGTGCGTCTTCATTCTCGATGTCGTCGAGCCTGACGACCTCGTTCTTGATGAAGAAATCAAGCTCGCGGCGTAAAAAGCCCTCAAGGTCTTTGTGGACGAAGTAATCGAAGGTGTTGCGGGCTGTGTACTCTGATAAATGCTTTTCCAGTAGCGTGCGATTCTTATTCGTTTCCGTTGGCGTGAACTTCCCTAACTCGCTTCGCCATTCAATGAAACCGTCCGCCTCCGCCAAGATGCGCCGTGAAGTCTCCCAGTTGATATCCACCTGCTTGCGCTTCTCCGGGTCAACTTCGTAGCGGAAAAAAATCAGCAACTCCCCATTCTCCTCGCGCATGAACTCGCCTTCGACGAGTTGAAAGCGCCTCTCTCTTCCCGCGTCCGCCTTGTTATTGCCGATCTCCGTATTCGCTGCCGTGATTTTGAAGTGAACGGCTTTACCGGAGGGTAAAATGAACCGGTAATCACGGAAGCGCTCGGCTGTCTTAACGTAGTACTGGTCGGCGTTCGCCCAGTGAAGTTTGACTTCCTCGCCGTGATACTCAATCGCGTAGGAATTCTTCCGATAGCGCGGCAGGCTCAAGAAATCGCCTTCTTTGTAGTAACGCCCCAAAAACTGCACGAGATCAGATAAAACGCCCTCTTCCAAACTTTCACGGTGCCTGATGGCCTCAAGCATCTCGCGCAACTCCTTAACCCGCGGAGATGCGTCCGGATCAAAACCTAGTGCGATTGCGCTGTTGGTCGCTTCTGTTAACTGCCTCTGGATGTCTTCGGCCGTCTGCGTCTGCCACTTGCGGAAGGATTGCCGCAAGTCGGTCAAGAGTTGCGTTTCGAGATAGTTGTCAAATTCTGCCCGCTTCTGCCGCATGATTCGGTAAATACCGAAATCCAACTCGGCTTGATCGGTCTGGAAAATCTCATGAAATGTTGCCTTAAGTTGTTCGATTTGCTTATCCATCAGCATTCTTATTGTGGGGGCAATGAGAATTGCCCCCACCCTTACCTGTAAGGATTGATGATTAAATTGTAACGGGAAATGACTGAGCCTCAAAACGCGGCTTGAAAACGCCGTTAGAGTATCCTAATTTACCAGAGTTTTGGCATTCAGAGCATTCAATTTTCAGCCTGAAAAACATTAACCTGCTGCCCACAGTTCGCCGCAACGTTCACATGCCCGCCGTTATTGACGCTCACCGGCGGGGCGTAGCGCCTTAAGTCCCATAGCTGGCGGAGCGTGCGGAGCAACTGCCGGTTGTAGGCGTGTCTACCCGGGCGAGAAGCTCCTGCTCGCGCTCCGGGAGTCAACGAAGTATTCGCAGTACAACGGCGTCTGGCTGTACACCGAGGCCGGGCACATCGAGAGCCTGCGGCGCGAGTTTCCGCTGCTCCCGCGGCGCTACTTCTGGAAGTCGGGGCAGAACGGCCGGGTCATCCTCGCCTCCTCGTCGGAGGAGTTCGAGGAGTACGCCTTGTGGGCCTGCGGGCTGATTCTGAAAGGCGACCGGAGGGTGGGCAGGGTGATGAGAAGGGGCGGGGCCGCGAAGAACGCGGCCGGCGGCGCGCGTGCGAAAGATAAGTCGGCGCGCCCCGGCCGCTGACGCCGGGGGCGAAGCGGGCGGCCTCAACTGCGCCGCCGCGGCTCCAATCATTTCTCTTCGTGCACGATCCAGCCGTCGGCCAGTTGCACGACGCGGTGGCCGTAAGAGGCGTTCACCTCGGAGTGCGTGACCTGGATGATGGTGGTGCCCTCTTCGTTGAGCCGCTTGAAGAGTTCCATGATCTCCTTGCCCTGGCTCGAATGGAGGTTCCCCGTCGGCTCGTCGGCGAGGATGAGCCTGGGATCGGCGACGACGGCGCGCGCGATGGCGACGAGCTGCTGCTGCCCGCCCGAGAGCTGGTTGGGGAAGAGGTCTTTCTTGCCGACGATCTGGAAGCGGTCGAGGATGTCGGCGACGAGCGCCTGCGCCTCGGCCCGCTTCACGTCGCGGTAGGAGAGCGGCACCTCGATGTTCTCGCGCACCGTCAGGCTGTCGATCAGGTGGTAGCTCTGGAAGACGAAGCCGACGTAACGCTTGTGCAGCGCGACGCGATCCTGCGGCTTGAGCTTGTGGACGGCCTGGCCCATCAGGTAGTACTCGCCCGACCACGCGCTGTCGAGCATGCCGAGGATGCTCAAGAGCGTCGTCTTCCCCGACCCCGAAGGCCCCATGATCGAGACGAACTCGCCCTCGCGCACGTCCAAATCAATGCGCCGCAGCACGTAGGTGCGCCCCGCGCCCGTCTCGTAAAATTTTTCGACGTTGCGTAGTTCAATCATCACCCGAGCCTCAAAGAAACCGCCGTGCCGCGGCAAAACCCGCCGAAAGTTAAGACTTTTCGCGTTCGCCGGCGGGCGGCTGTCCGGTTGCGGGATTGCGCCGTCCCAAAAGCGGGAAAGTTTCGAGTTGCGGGTTTCGAGTTTCGAGTTAAAGGGGCTTTGCCCGCAAAGTAGAGTTTGCGGGTACTTTGCGGGTGGATTAGCTGTCCACCCGCAAAGTGGCTTCCGACTCCTGCCAGAACGCCGGCTCGATTCCGAGTTCAAAGACTGACTGGACGATCACGCACAGGTTGTGGCAGAGCACCTTTAACAGAAGCTCGTTGACTTGGGCCGTGCGCGTCTTGCTCCGCAAGCGTTCACCGAACTTCGATTTTATCATGCTGAACACCGTCTCGTTATTGCTGCGCTTGTGGTAGTGCTCATAAAACTCTTCTTCGTGGTATTTGAAGAAGTGGAACATGCGCGTCCACAGGCCGGACTTGTCTTTCCAGTGCTTCTCATTAGCGCAACGCTTGAACGGAATATAGGGCTGCGCGCCATTGTCCACCACAAGCCGCAAGTTGGAGATGCCGGAATACGCCTTGTCGGCGCTCACTTCGCGCATCTTGAAGTTGCGCGCCGTCTGCTTCACTAGCGGCTCGAAGTAGTTGTAATCGTTGTCGTAGCGGTCTGAGACTTCAACGCTCGTTACGATGTGAGTCTTAACGCCGACCATCGCGTGCAGTTTGAGCCAGTCGCGCCACTCCTCATTGTTGCCGTACTTGACGCCGAACCACCGGCTGTAGTTGCCCGTGCCGAAGCCGCTACTGTCAACCGCGAAATCTGACTCCATACCCTTGAGCGGCAGGCCCGACACCTCGATTAACTGCTTGAGGTACGGCGTCAGTTCCTCATAGCCCAGGTAATCAATCACGCAGTTGTAAGATAGCGCCTTTGAGACGTAGCCTTTAGCGTGCGCCTCTTGTAAGTCGCTACAGAAGCGGCGCGTGCTGACCGTTGAATAAATCTTGAACGCGGCGGCGAAGATCACGTCCGCGAGCGGCGCGCGGGGACGCCCGTACTCCTGCAACGGTTCTTCGATGCCTTTGCAGAGTTCGGCGAGTAGGAGTTGGAACTTGGCTTTCTCCTGAACCTGCGCGCGGTTGTACTGCGGCCAGTCCTGCCTGTACGTGCGCTTCTCAACCTTCGGGGCTTCGGGGAGTTGAGCGCCGCCCTCGCGCTCCCTCGCGTATTGCGCGGCGAAGATGTGTTTGCATACCCTGTCACTTTTCTTGTAGTCGGGGCAGGTACAAGTCGGCGGGTCTGCGTCCAAGTCTACGGCGTACTTTTTGGAACTGCTTTGCGAGGGAACTATCCAGAGGTTTTCAACGCGGCCTATTTCCGACTGGTGGGCGATTGCCAGCCCTCTATTCTGTCTGTCGTTCATCATGCACCTTGCTTTCGGTGCGTGATGTGAGCACAATAGTCTTGCGGCTACAGTGTGGTCACTCACGCTGTGGTCGAAAAGGTCTAGCTGGGTGGTTGCACACTCAGCTAGGCCATTATTTTTACCCGTTGAAGATGCACGCATAATACATCTTTTCACGGATGAAATCAATAGCTAAACGGCTGTTTTTACAACCATTTAGCCACACTAAAAGGGGTGTATGAACCGCTTCGGGAGGGTCACTGGCGAGAAACTTGCGGGGGTGAGTTTTTAAGGCCAGAGGCGCATAGCAGTTGGATTGATTAACGAATTTCGCGCGGGAAAGTTCTCAAGTCCTTTGTTCAGCTACTTAGTGCCTTTTCTACCATTGTGATAGCTTTATCTTCTGCTTTTCGGGCCTTAGCGAAGTCTTCCCACAACTCTTGAATGGCGTCACCGTCAACGTCCATTGGTGGCGGGAGAATGACACTTTCCATATCCTGCGGAAAGGTTGAATCTACGACCGATCCTGAAGCTAACGCTTTTATCTGAACTTGCACGCACCAAGTTCTAACTGCCAAGAATAGCCACCCGGCATTGATACCTTTGCGCGCAATGATTCTTCCGACGTGCCCACTCGCAAGCCACTTATGACGGTCACTTGTGACCATCGCAGGTAGGCCAAGCGTTTCTTCGGCACGTCCGTCCGCCTGATAAACGAGCCAGCCCTTTCGCAGTTGATAGGCGGTAAAATCTTTGAAAGCCCTCGGCGCGATGAAACGTAAGTTGATGAGTTGTGCTTGCAATATCTGTGTGCCGGAAAGAATGGGGCGGCCATACTCACGCCCGACGTAGTAAGTCTTGTATCTACCGGCAGGCTTGACTACAGAGGCGACCGAACTTAGTGGGATTCCGCCCGCATCAATGAGGTGCTTGCGAACATCAGCAATGAATGGGTCGTAACTTGCCGCGTCCAGACGGCTGAGGAGCTTTGTCGCGTTGATTGTCCACCCCAACTTAGTGGGCTGTGATCGTAGCGGCTTCGGCAAAAGTTGTTCGTATGCGGATAAAGCGGCGTCCAGCTTGACTCGCGCTTCTTCCCGCAGCTTGACCGCTCGTTCCATCGCCCTCGCAGCCGCCCGCCGCACCTTTAGCGGAAGCAAAGGCATTTCAAGTTCCGCGACGTGGTCTGTCGAGATATGATCTATGACCGAGCCGGTCTTGCCCTGTCTGAGAAGTTGCTGCCCTGTCTCACTCTGCAAATATGCCAGCGTGTAATTACGGAGTTGCTCATCCGCCACTTCTATTCGTATCACGTCATGGCTAAGAGCAAATTTTGCTAGGTAATCATCCGCAAACACGGCGGGGCCTAGATTTCGTCCCGAACAACTTTGCAAGATCATCCCGCGGGTCAGAACGTAGTTTTGAATATTCTTATTCCTCTTGACTGACAGTAAGTCCGCCGCCGCAGGTAAATATTCAAAGACATCGTAAGGACGGAGATACGGAAGGTGTTTCTCGGATGGAGAGGCATACACCCGCTTGAATCTATTTGGCTGCCATACGCGGGCGATGCCGTCTTTACCGCCGAGCGTGACGAAAGGAACCCCTTTAGCTTTCGCCGACTCCACACGCTCGGCGGCTCGCATACCGGACGACAAAAAATATCCAGCATCCAGCCGCCTTCGACTCACCAACGAGACGGCATTCACCGTGTCTGTTTTCATACCTGCCGGGCAAGCCATTGACGGAACGCGGCGGCCACTTCGGGTAATTCGTCATCAATCATTGTATCTTTGAATTGAACCCGGTGGCGGATTTCATCCCCCGTCTTGCCATCTATCTCTGAAATCTCCTCCACGCGAATTACCACTACGTCTTCCCCGGTTTCCGTCTGCCGATAAATCTTATTACCACGTTTGTCCTGCCCGACCTTTTCCGCTACGGCCATGAAAACGGGGTAGTCTAATTTCTTGGCGGCAGCCAGTTCACGCTCACCAGCGGACAGTCTCCGCATTAAGACCATAGATGTCTGAGTATCGTTTTTCGGCTGGAAGAGTTCGCGCGCCATGTCCACCACCGCGATGATCTGGGTGTTGTGTAACATCCACTGTCTTACATAGCCTAGAGCCGGATTGTTAAGGATGCCATTAGGTATCACCATCGCCATCCGTCCGCTGCCTTCCTTCAAAAACTGGACGCAGCGTTCAATGAATAGAATCTCCGGGGGCTGTGACTTTTGCAGAACTTTATTGCCGTGCTTATCACGACGCATTACCCAAGTACCGTCTTCTTGCTCATCCCACATCGCGGCCAGATCAAACTGATCAAGGATAGCTTTGTCGTCAATGACGATGTTCGCCCCGAACGGCGGGTTAGTGAATAGTGTGTCCACCGACCCAAGCGGCACTTGTTGAGTCGCTTCTTGAAAATATGTGCGCGGGTTGGCGAGGCTGTTGGCCTGAAAAAGTCCGCCCTCGCCGTCGTTGTTCATTACCATGTTCATCTTGGCGGCGCGCACTAAAGCAGGGTTAAGATCAAACCCGAATACCTTACCGGAAAGATACTCGCTCCTCTTCCTGTAGAACTCCTGTCGCTCAAACTCAGTAGGTTTTGTCGGATCGAGCCATTGACCCTGTTCGGCGTCTTTCAGATGTTCGAGCGCATGATTCATGGCGGTTATTAAAAACCCGCCTGTGCCGCAAGCAGGGTCAAGCAACTTTTCCGACGGCTGAGGGTCTAACATCGTCACGGCCATGCGGCAGGCATTACGCGGGGTGAAAAACTCGCCCTTATCTCCTCTCAGGTTGCTACCCACTATTTCTTCATACGCTATGCCTTTGACATCAATGGGCGACGCCAGAAGTGAATAGCGTTGTAGCTGAGACACGACGAACGCCACCACGTTCGCCTTCAAGTTGATCTCGTGGTCTGCGCCTACAAAGATAGTCGGATACTTCTTCAGCACCTTATCCGCAAAAATCTTCCCAATACGAATCTTCGCAGAGGCGGCGGCGGCGGCGGCAGATAACTCCGTCGGGGTCACAAAAAACTGTAAGATCGGGGAACGCTCGTCCTCGATCTTGCAGAAGATTAACTTCAGAAGTTCCCGAAAGGCTTTCTCCTTATGCACTCCCTCCGTGCCCGCTATGTAATTATGGCAACGCCTGAAAGCATAGAGAAGGTTGTCGGCCGCGGCGGGCATCAAGTCCTTGCGCTTCGGCTTGAGCACATCCGCCTCTGACTCCCCATACATCGGGATGTCAACGATAGGCTCAAATTCGAGTCTCTGTCTTACCGCGCGCTTGGCGAAACAGAATCTATCGTCGCCGTTAGTCCACAGCCCGTATTGAGCATTCAGACACGCCGCCATGTACGACTTGAGTTGATCTATGCCCGCGTTCTCGGCTTTGGGGCTTGTGCCTGCCTTTTTGGTTTCGACCAAAATAAAGGCGTTGTCTTGGGAATGATTTTCAGAATCAAACGCGACGATGTCCACGCGCTTTCTGGCCGCCCCGACCCTAATAGGGAATTCCGGTCGGCAGTAGGTACGGTCATATCGGTACTGCCACACTAAAGCCTTTTCCAGATTTTGACGAACCTCTTCTTCTGGCGATTTAGGAACCGGCTTGCCAGTCAAAAAATCTATGACCTTATCATCGGAGATTGCTCCGGCGGGAACGACAGGAGGGGCTTGTATGGGGTGGGTGCTCAACGCCTTAACCCGTCCTATGAAGAAGTTAGCAGGCGCGATGAGAGTGCGGAGGTTACGCCTTGCGGACGCAAGTTACCATAGGCGGCATACAAACACAAGGTCGAAAATGTTTAACGGCGGGTCGGGCCGAGGGCTAGGTTCTGTGCTTCGGCTTGGCGGGTAGCTTCGCGGGCAGGTCTAACTCGTCATCAACAATAGCCTCCATCGTCACGTTAGCGGCGCGGGCGTAAAGTAGCACCGTTATTAGCGAAGGCTCACCCGTCCCTAATTCGTAACTCGAAATCTTATTCTGCGTTAAAGTCTCTCCCGCCCCCAGACGCCTAATCATCTCATTCTGAGAGAGTCCTAACGCCAGCCGAATCTGTAACAGCTTTTCGGCTAGCCGCTTCGGCCTCTGCCGCGCCTTCGCACCCATCAGGAGGTCACTCCTGATGGCAGGTCGGGCGCACGCAGCTTGCCTCTAACTGGAATTACAGTTAGATTATGCCTGTGTTCGTCGGTCGCCGTGAGTATGAACCTCTCATGCTCAACGGCGATGCTCATCACTCGACTTCTGAGGTTGAGGGTGAGCCGCGCATCCGACCCGTTGCCTTAGATTTTCAAAGACTATTACGCGCTGAAATATACCACAGATGCCCCTCACCATCCTGTACGTCGAAGACCACAAGGTAGTAGCGGAGGCCGTCAGGGACACGCTAGAGGCCGAGGGCTGGCGCGTGGCGCTGTGCTCCGACGGGGCGGCGGCGGTCAACAGGCTGGCGGGTGACGCGGGCTATGACGTGTTGATGTTCGATAACCACTTGCCGAACGTCAACGGCCTTGAGCTAGTGCGCTACGCGCGGCAGCTTCCGCACCGCCGGCACACGCCCGTCATTATGCTGTCGGCCAGCGAGGCGAAGGCGGAAGCGAGGAAGGCGGGCGCGGACGTGTTTCTGAGGAAGCCGCAAGACGTGGGGCTGATAGTGGAGACGGTCAAAGGGTTGGTTAAGCAGTAGCGCGGGCGGGCAGCCGTGCTACTGCCGCACGCCCGTCACCCTATGACGGGCTGTGCCGCGGGGGCCGCGTACGCTCTGGCGGGCAGGTGCGCGGCCCCTTCGTCTTTGGTGTTAGAATCGGGCCGACTGACTTTGCGGGTGACTCGCCTACTTTGCGGGTGAGACGGACTTTGCGGGAGCATTGCGGGCAAAGCCGTTTTAACTCGAAACTCGAAACCCGCAACTCGAAACTTCTTACCGCGGCAGCCGCAGGCGCGCCTCGCAGCCCGGCCCGGCGCGGCGGTTCTCTAAGGCGAGCGTGCCGCCGTGCGCCTCGGCGATCTGGCGGCAGAGGACGAGGCCGATCCCCGACCCGCCGGGCTTCGTGGTGAAGAAGGGCACGAAGAGGTTGGCCGGGTTGGCGATGCCCTGCCCTTCGTCCTCGACCTTGATCTCGACGTGGTCGTTCTCCCTCCGCCACCCGACGCGGACGCGCCCGCCCGTCACGAGCGAGGCGTCGGCCGCGTTGCGCACGAGGTTGATGAGGAGCTGTTCGAGCTGGTCGCCGTCGGCGCGTATGGAAAGCTCCTCGCCCCCGGCGACCTCCACGGCCAGCCGCGTCTCCAGCCCCGCCACCCGCCGCACGAGCGCGCCCAGGTTGACCTCCGAGGGCCGCGGCGGCGGCAGCCGCGCGAGCCGCGCGTAAGACTCCATGAAGCGGCTCAGGGATTCGGCGCGCGAGGAGACGACCAGCAGGCCGCGCTGCATGTCGTCGCGCCAGTCGTCGGGCCGCGGCGTGCGCGTGAGCAGGCGCGCGAGGCTCCCGGCGATGGACTTGATCGGCGCGAGCGAGTTGTTCAGCTCGTGGCCGAGCACGCGCACGATCCGCTGCCAAGCCTTCAGCTCCTCCTCGCGCAAGGGCTGGCTGAGGTCGCCGATGACGAGCAACTGGTGCGCGACGCCGCGCTCGCGGAAGCTGCTGCGGCGCACGCCCCAGCGGCGCAGTTGCCCGTCGTCGCCGGGGAAGGCGCGCGTCAGCGTGTGCGGCGTGCCGTCGTCGGCGACGCGCAGGATGTCGGCGAGGCCGAGTTCGGCGGCCGTGCGCGCGAGCAGGCGCTCGGCGGGGTGCGCGAGCAGGCGCTCGCCGGCGCGGTTGACGAGGCGGAGGCGCGAGTCGGGGTCGAAGGCGAAGACGGCCACCTCGATCTCCGACATCACGGTGCGCAAGAGCGCCGTCGCTTCGAGCGCGCCGATGCGCTGCTCGCGCATCGTCTCGCTCAGGGCGTTAATCTCGCGGATGACCTCGCTCAGCGCGTCGTCGCCGCGCCCGCCGCGCGCGCGGAAGCTGTAGTCGCCCTCGCGCAGCGCCGCTAGAAGGTTCGAGACCGTCTGCAAGGGGCGCACGACGCGGCCCTGCGCGGCGAAGGAGAAGCCGAGCCAGAACGAGACGATGAGCGTGGTGAGCGTCCAGATGACTTTCGGCGTGTAGCTGCGCGACCACAGCAGCGCGAGCGCGACGACGACGGCCGGCGCGCCCGCGACGAGCGCCATCACGAGCACCCGCCGCTCGTGGCTGAGGCGCTCGCGCCTCGGCACGGGGCGGAACCTGGGCGGGTTCGGTCGAGCGGTCGCGGCCGGCGCGGCGTCGCGTCTGACGACTTCGGCGGCCTCCTGCGCCTGACCTTCAGAGTTCATATTTCTGCATGCGGCGGTAGAGCGCGCTGCGGCTCAGGCCCAACACTTCGGCCGCCTGGCTGACGTTGCCGCCGAAGCGCTTGAGGGCCTTCTGTATCAGCAGGCGCTCGACCTCTTCGAGGCTCATCTCTTCGAGCCGCCGCTCGCCCATTTCTCGCACGGGTTGCAGACCGAGGTCAACCGCGCGCACCTCCGCGCCCGGGGCCATCAGGACGGCCCGCTGCACGACGTGGTCGAGTTCGCGCACGTTGCCCGGCCACGCGTAAGAGGTGAGGGCGGCCGTCGCCCCCGCGTCGAAGCCGCGCAAGTGTTTGCGGTAGCGCTGCGCGTAGACGCGCAGGAAGTGCTCGGCCAGCACGGGGATGTCCTCGGCGCGGTCGCGCAGCGGCGGCAGGTGTATCTCGACCGTGTTGAGGCGGAACAGGAGGTCCTGGCGGAAGCGGCCCGCCGTCACCTCTTCCTGGAGCTGGGCGTTGGTGGCCGAGAGCACGCGCACGTCCGTCCGCCGCGTCTGCGACGAGCCGACGCGCTCGAACTCGCCCGTCTCCAGCACGCGGAGCAGTTTCGGCTGGAGGTTCGGCGGCACGTTGGCGATCTCGTCGAGGAAGAGCGTGCCGCCGTCGGCCAGCTCGAAGCGGCCGACGCGGTCGGCCTTCGCGTCGGTGAACGCGCCGCGCACGTGGCCGAAGAGTTCGGACTCGAACGTCCCCTCGGAGAGCGCGCCGGCGTTGACCGTGACTATCGGCTTGGCGGCGCGGGGCGAGAGGGCGTGGAGCGTGCGGGCGATGACCTCCTTGCCCGTCCCGTTCTCGCCCGTGATGAGGACGTTGGCGTCCGAGGGGCCGACGCGCGCGAGCAGGTCGAGGACGGGCTGCATCACGGCCGACTCGGCGATGAGGAGCGGGCGGTCGGCCTGCGTCTCGGTGCGCAGCAGCCGGTTCTCGGCTTCGAGCCGCGCGCCCTGCCGGAGTGCGCGCGCCAGCTCGGCCTGCGTCCGCAGGATGGTGAGGAGCCGCGCGTTGTCCCACGGCTTCTGCACGAAGTCGCGCGCCCCGCGGTGCATCGCCTCGACCGCCAGCTCGACGCTGCCCCACGCCGTCATCACGACGACGGGCAGCGTCGCGTCCACCGCCTGCATCCGGGCGAGGAGGTCTAAGCCCTCCTGGCCCGAGGTGGTGTCGCGCGTGTAATTCAAATCAATGAGCGCCACGTCGAAGGTCTGGCGCGAGAGCGCCTCGACCACGTCCTCGGGCGAGGCGACGGTCTTGATCTCGTAGCCCTCGCCCTTCAACAGAAGGCGCAGGGCCTCAATCACGGCGGGCTGGTCGTCGGCGATAAGTACGCGGGGCATAAAATTCCAGTAGACAGTAGACGGTAATAAAAGCAGTGGCGAGTGACAAGTGACGAGTGACGAGTTAAGACAGGCTCCGGCTCGTCACTCGCCACTTCTTTATTCGTAGCGGAGCGCCTCCATCGGGTCCACTTTCATGGCGCGGCGCGCCGGGATGTAGTTGGCCGCGAGCGCCACCGACGCCAGCACCAGCGGGATGCCGGCGAAGGTGGCGGGGTCGGTGGCCGAGACGCCGTAGAGCAGGCTCGCCATCAGGCGCGTCGCGGCGAGCGCGCCCAGAAGCCCCACGCCGATGCCGACGGCGGTGAGCAGCATCCCCTGCCCGACGACCATCCGCAGCACGTCCGAGGGCCGCGCCCCCAGCGCCATGCGCACGCCGATCTCGTGCCGGCGCTGCGTCACGGTGTAGCTCATCACGCCGTAGAGGCCGACGGCCGCCAGCGCGAGCGCGACGCCCGCGAAGAGGCCGAGCAGCAGCATCGAGAGTTTCTGCGTGGCGACGGACTGCGCGAGCACCTCCTCCATCGTGTTGATGTTGTAGAGGGGCTGCGCCGGGTCGAGCGCCTGCGCCTCGCGCCGCACCGCCGGGACGAGCGCCGCCGGGTCGCCCGACGTGCGCACCGCCACGTAGACGTTGCCCAGGGCGTCCGCCATGTAATTTTTGGGCACCTGCTTGAAGGCGTAGTAGAGCTGCGGCTGCACCGCCTCCGGCACGTTGAGGCCGTAGTTGTTGACGTGCTCGACGACGCCGACGATCTCGGCGTCCGGCACGTCGCCGCCGCCCTTGAGCCGCTGGCCCACGGGGTCTTCGCCGGGGAAGATGATGCGCGCGAACGCCTCGTCAACGACGGCGACGAGTTGGGAGTTCGCGTCGTCGTGCTCGTCGAAGAACCTGCCGCGCACGAGCCGGATGCCCATCGCTTCCAGGTAGCCGGGGCTGGTGATGAAGAGCACGGCCTGCGGAGCCTTGCCCGGCTCCGGCGCGGGCCGCCCGGCGACCATGACCGAAGTGTCCGGCGCGCCCAGCATCGGCATCCCGCCCGTGTAGGCGGCCGCGCCGACGCCCGGCGTCGCCTCCAGGCGCTCGCGCAGTTGGTCGAAGAAGGCCGCCGCGCGCGCCGGGTCTTCGCCCTTGCCGACCGTGCGCGACACCTGCATCGTCAGGAGGTTCTGCGGGTTGAAACCGATCTCGGCCTGCCGCAGGCGGAAGAAGCTCTTCAGCATCAGCCCCGCGCCGATGAGCAGGAGCAGCGAGAGCGCGACTTCGGCGACGACGAGGATGTTGCGCATGCGCTGCCGCCCCACCCCCCCGGACTGGCTGCGCCCGCCCTCCTTCAGCGACGTGTTCAAATCCATGCGCGAGGCTTGCAGGGCCGGCGCGAGGCCGAAGGCCACGCCCGTGACGAGCGAGACGGCGAGCGTGAAGAGGAGGACGTTGGCGTCGAGGCCGACCTCGGCCGTCGGCGGCAGGTTGTCGGCGGTCAGGGAGCGCAGCAGGTCAACGCCCCACAGCGCCAACAGCAGGCCGCAGACGCCGCCGGCGAGCGCGAGCGTGACGCTCTCGGTCAGGAGCTGCCGGACGATGCGCAGGCGGCTCGCGCCCAGGGCCGTGCGGATCGCGATCTCCCGGCCCCGCGCGGCGGCGCGCGCGAGCAGGAGGTTGGCGACGTTGGCGCACGCGATCAGAAGCACCATCCCGACCGCCGCCAGCAGGATCAGGAGCGAGGGGCGAATCTCGCCGACGAAGTATTCGCCGAGGGGCTGCATGCGGACGGTGTTGCCGCTGTTCGAGGCCGGGTACTGCGCGGCGAGCCGCGCGGCAATCGCCTTCATCTCCTCGCGCGCGCGCTCCAGCCCGACGCCGTCCTTGAGGCGCGCGAGCACGTAGATGCCGGGGTGGTAGCCCCGCGAACTCATCATCATCTCGTCGAGCGCCGAGCCGATGGGCACGAACACGTCCGTCGGCGAGCCGTAGAGGAAGCCCCGCGGGAGCACGCCGACGACCGTGAAAGGCTCGCCGTTGAGCGTGACGGCGCGCCCGAGGATGCCTTTGTCGCCGCCGAAGCGCCGCTGCCAAAGACCGTGGCTGAGGACGACGACGCGCTCCCGGCCCCTCGCGTTCTCCTCCTCCGTGAAGGTGCGCCCCAGCGCCGGCGCGACGCCCAGCACGGAGAAGAACTCCGGCGACACGTTGCGGCCCGACAGCCGCTCGGCCTCGCCGCCGCCCGAGAGGTTGTAGCTCTGTAACTGCATCGCGGCCATCTGCTCGAAGACCGTCTGCTGCTCGCGCCAGTCCAGGAAGTTCGGGTAGGCGACCGACATCTGCGGCACCCGCTCGCTGTCCTCCGACAGCCGCACGAGGCGCTCCGGGTCTTTGTAAGGCAGCGGCCTGAGCAGCACCGCGTTGACGACCGAGAAGATCGCGGTGTTCGCGCCGATGCCGAGCGTCAGCGCGACCACAGCCACGGCGCTGACGCCGGGGCTTTTCCACAGCACGCGCGCCGCGAAGCGCAGGTCTTGCAATAGAGTCCTCATCTGTTCACCTCAAAAGACGTGAATCGTGGTCGAGTGCCTTTCCGGCCGAGCGGTTAAACTCAGGATGCGCGACGGTCAACCCTTTCGATTTACGATTCACGGTTTTCATTCGTACCTGAGCGCCACCATCGGGTCTACTTTCGTCGCCCGGCGCGCGGGGACGTAGCAGGCGAGGAAGGCGACCGCCCCGAGCAGCAGCGTGACGCCGGCGAAGGTCGCGGGGTCGGTGGCCGAGACGCCGTAGAGCAGCCTCGACATGACGCGCGTCAGGGCGAAGGAGGCCAGCAGCCCGGCCGCGAGGCCGCCGAGGGCGAGGAGCATCCCCTGCCCGACGATCATCTTGATCACGTCGCGCCCCTCGGCCCCGAGCGCGATGCGCACCCCGATCTCGTGCGTCCGCTGCGTCACGGCGTAGCTCATCACGCCGTAGACGCCGACGGCCGCGAGCAGCAGCGCGACGACGGCGAAGAGCGTCAGCAGTTGCGTGTAGAAGCGCGGCTGCGCCACCGACTCCGAGAGCAGTTGCTCCATCGTCTTGACGGCCGCGGCCACGCGGTTCTTGTCCACCTCGCGGACGGCCTTCTGCGCCGCCGGGGCCAGGGCCGCCGGGTCGCCCTCCGTGCGGACGACGAACGCCGACGAGAGCCACGGACGTTGCAGGGCGCAGTCGTAGATTTGAATGTTAGCCTCTTCGCCCACCATCTGCCTGGAGTCGGCGACGACGCCGACGATCTCCAGCGTCACGCGCTCCTCCAGGTACATGACCGTGACGCGCCGGCCCACGGGGTCTTCGCCGGGGAAGATGCGGCGCGCCATCGCCTGGTTGATGACGGCGACGTTCGGCGCGCCCAACACGTCGCGCTCGTCGAAGGCGCGGCCGCGCACGACGGGGATGCCCATCACGGCGAAGTAGTTCGGGCTGACCGAGTTGTAGTCCGTCTGCGGGTCGTCGCCGGGGCGCGCCGGGCGGCCCTCGACGGCGTAGGGGAAGTTCAAGACCCAGTCGAGCGGGAGGCTCGAACTGGTCGCCACCGCCCGGACGCCGGGGAGCGCGGCGAGGCGCTCCTGCATCTGCCGGTAGTAGGCCGCGCGCTTCTCCGTCTGGCCGTACAACTGCGTCGGCGTGACCGACATCGTCAAAAGGTTCCGCGGGTCGAAGCCGAGTTCGACCTGCTGCAAGCGCGCGAAGCTCCGGACGAGGAGGCCCGCGCCGATGAGGAGCACCAGCGTCACGGCGACCTCCGTCACCACGAGCGCGGCGCGCGTGCGCTTGAGCCGACCCTCGGAGGTCGTGCCGCGCCCCGCCTCCTTGAGCGTCTCGTTGAGGTCGGGCTTGGACACTTTCAGCCCGGGCAGGAGGCCGACGAGCACGCCCGTGAGCAGCGAGACGCCCGCCGTGAAGGCGAGCACCGCGCCGTCTACGCGCGCCTCGTCGAGCCGCGCGAAGCGCAAATCTTCGGGCACGAGCGCCAGCAGCGCGTCCACGCCCCAGAGCGCGAGGAAGACGCCGAGCGTGCCGCCGGCCGCGGCCATCAACACGCTCTCGACGAGGAGCTGTCTGACGACGCGCCAGCGCGTCGCGCCGAGCGCGGCCCGGATCGCCACTTCCTTCGCGCGCGCCGTCGAGCGCGCCAAGAGCAGGTTGGCGACGTTGGCGCACGCGATCAACAGCACGAAGCCGACCGCGCCGAGCAGGATGAGCAGCGCCGGGCGCGCGCGCCCGACCAGCGTCTCCCGCAGCGGGATGAGGCGCACGCCCCAGTCGG
>JALZHT010000233.1 GCA_030860645.1 Acidobacteriota bacterium | reverse complement strand
GGGCGCGGGGCTGCCCGAAGACATCTTCCGCGACCGCATCGTCATCATCGGCGCGACCAACAACGACGCGCCCGACCTCTTCCTGACACCCTTCTACGAACCCTTCGCGCTCGCACGCCTCTTCGACCAAAATCTCCCGCCCGTCCCGGCGCGCATGCCCGGCGTCGAGGTTCACGCCAACGCCGCCGCGACGCTCATTTTCGGCCGCGCCCTCGCGCGCCCGGATTACGCGTGGCAGGTCGCCTTCGTCGCCGCCGCGCTCGCCCTCGTCGCGCTCTCGGTCTTCGCCCTGCGCGCGCTCTACGGCTTCCTGCTGGTCGCGGCCGTCGCCGTCCTCTTGCTCGTCGTCTCGTCCTGGGCCTTCGACGCGCACGCGCTCGTCCTGCCGCTGGCGAGCGCGTGGGTCGGCGTCGGCGCGCTCGCCCCGCTCGGCCTCCTTTTGCGCCAGGCGCGCGAGCGCGTGCTGCGCGAGGAGAAGGAGGCGGAGCGCGCGCAGATCATGGACATCTTCTCGCGCTGCGTCTCGCAGGAGGTGGCCGAGGAGCTGTGGCGGAAGCGCGACCGCGTCGAGCTGGGCGGCGAGGCGCGCGTCGTCACCGTCGCCTTCACGGACATCCGCAACTTCACGACGCTGACCGAGGCCGCCGCGTCCTCGAAGGAGGTCGTCGCCTGGCTCAACGACTACTTCAGCCGGATGCACGACGTGGTCTGCCGCCACGGCGGCCACATCAACAAGTTCATCGGCGACGGGCTGATGATCGTCTTCGGCGCGCCCGTCGCCCGCGGCGAGCGCGAGGAGGCGCGGGCGGCGGTCGAGTGCGGCCTGCGGATGCTCGAAGAGGTCGAGAATTTGAACCGCGAGTGGGAGGGGACGGGCCGCCCGCACCTCGCCATCGGCGTCGGCATCCACACGGGCGAGGCGACGTGCGGCGTCGTCGGCGCGCCGGGCCGGCTCGAATACACGATCATCGGCGACACGGTCAACCTCGCCGCGCGTCTCGAATCTACGACGAAGGAGGCCGGCGTCTCGCTCCTCGTCAGCCACACCACGGCCGAGCGTCTCGGGGCGGGCTACGAGACGGGCGCGCTCGGCGACGTGAGAGTCAAAGGCAAGACCGAGAGCACGTCGGTCTTCACCGTCCGCCGCGCGTCCGCGACGCCCGCCCCCGCGCAGGTCGGTTAACGAGCAGTAGGATCGAGGCGGAGTTGGCGCGGTTAAAAGGCGATATTAAACTTGAGCATTCGGTGCAGGGCTATTTAACACAGAGAACACAGAGCACACACGGAGGCCACAGAGAAGAACATGTATTCTCTGTGGCCTCCGTGGAACCTCTGTGAACTCTGTGTTGAAATGAGTGTCCGTAACTCTCAATTATTGAGAAAGAGGTCAACTGTGATGTTCAAAGCGTCCGCCCTTTTAATCTTCCTCGCCGTCGTTTTGATTTCGCCGGCGCTCGCGCGGCAGCCGGGACAGCATCCGCCGAAGCCGCCGCCGGGTCAGCGGCCGCCGAAGAAGAAGCTCCAGGCCAGCGCCAACTTCGCGCAGTACGCGGGGCGCGACGCCTCGAACCGCCTCGTCGCCGGCGGCGCGACCCGCGACCTCCTGAGCGAGGCCGAGCGGCACAACCGGGAGGGGCGCGAGAGCTACGAGGCGGGCCGTTACGCGGAGTCGGTCGCCGCCTTCCGCAAGCTGACCGAGGTGCGGCCCGACAGCGCCGTGGCCTTCTACAGCCTCGGCGTCGCCTTCGAGGCCGCGGGGCAAGGCAAGGAGGCGGCGGCCGCCTACCGCAAGGCCGCCGGGCTGACGGCGGACACGGCGCTCAAGGCCGTCTCGTTCTACAACCTCGGCAACGTCCACGCCGCCGCGGGCGAAGCCCGCGAGGCCGTCGCCGCCTACCGCCGGGTCATCGGGCTGGCCCCGCGCGAATCGGTCGCGCACTACAACCTCGGCCTCGCGCACGCGGCGGCGAATGAACTGCCCGAGGCCGTCGCCGCCTTCCGTGAGGCCGTCGCGCTCAAGGCCGACTTCGCGGACGCGCACTTCAACCTCGGCATCACGCACGGCCGGCTCGAACACCTCAAAGAGGCCGCGGCCGCCTTCCGCGAGGCCGTCCGGCTCAAGCCCGAGCACGCCGAGGCCCACTTCAACCTCGGCCTCGTCCACCTCGCCCTCGAAGACGCCGCCGCCGCCGCCGCCGAGATCGAGACCTTGCAGAAACTCAACCCCGAACTGGCCGCCAAACTGAGGAGCCTGAGCAAATGAAGTGGCGACTTTCCGTTTTGTTCGTGCTTTCCATCGTGCTGCACGCCGCCGGCGCGGTGGCGGTGGCTTCGCAGGCGGCCGCCGCCGCGAAGTCGCGCATCACGACCGCCTCGGGCGTGCGCGTCCGCAGGGAGCCGCGGACGGCGGCCGAGGAGGTGGCGCGGCTGCCGCTGGGCGTCGTCGTGCGCGAGCTGGAGCGTTCGCCCCAGCGCGAGCGCGTCGGCGAGGCGGAAGATTACTGGTTCCGCGTCGCCGCGCCGAACGGCGCCGAGGGCTGGGTCTTCGGCGGCCTCACCGCCGCCTACGAAGACAGCCGGCGCGAGGAGATTTACAGGCAGCTCGCCGCCGCGCGCGTCGCCAACGCCGCCGCGACCTTCGCCGAGTTGAGCGACCTCGTCGTCTTCCTCGAACGCGCCGTCACCGAGATCACGCGGCGCGAGGCGCTGGCCGAGCTGGAGCTGGCGCGGCTCGTCGCGCTCCAGCGTTCGCTCGCCTCCATCGCGCTCGAAGACCTGGAGAAGCCGCCCTTCGCGGCGTGGACGAAGGCGCGCGAGGCGCAGATCGTCTACAGCGAGCCGGCCGGCCAGTGGTTCGTGCGCGCGGAGTTATTCTGGGACTTGCAGCGCAAGTTTCAAGACCTGCCCGCCGCCGAGAGCATCGCGTGGGAGGGCGCGCAGGCCCCGCTGCCCGGCGAGTGCGAAGGCTACCTGCCGTGCTACCTGTACCTCCTGACGGAGAGCGAGGGGCGCTACCTGAAACTCTACCCGCGCGGCGCGCACGCCGCCGACGCGCTGAAGAACATCGCCGACTTCCTCGACGGCGTGAGCGAGGACGCCGCCAACGCCAACCCGGTCTACGCCGTCCCGGACGAAGACCGCGCCGACTTCCAAAAGACCGTCGCCGAACTGCGCGCGCAGGTCGCGCCCGCCCAGCACGCCCTCCGCGAGCGCGTCCTCGCCCAACTCGACGCGCTGGCGCGCCGCTTCCGCTAAGAAAAAAAGTATCGGGCTGCGAGCGAAAGGGATTTTAGATTTTAGATTTTAGATTTGCGATTGAAAGAACAGTCCGCCTGTCTTCCAATCAAAAATCTAAAATCGCAAATCTAAAATCCCTTTCGCTCGCAGCCCGATGCTTTTTTTACCGCTTGAGCGTGAGCGTGCTGGCGGGGGCCGAGTACTTCGTCGTCCCCCTGTTGTTGAAGGCGTAGACGCGGTAGAAATACTTCGTGTTCGCCGTCAGCCCCGTGCTCGCGTAACTTCTGGCGTTCGCGCCGAGCGTGGCGACGACCACGTAGAAGGAGCCGTTCGTCGAGCGCTCGACGCGGTAGCCGGTCTCGTTCGTCGCGTTGTCCGCCCACGTCAGGTTGATCTGCGTCTTGGAGGCGGCCGCGGCCTTCAGGCTGGTCGGCGCGCCGTCGAGCATGACCGCCATCGCCGCCGTGTCGTCCCCCCGCGTCAACGCGAGGACGGCCTGCGTGTACACGTCGCCGAGCATCACGCCGTCCGAGAGCATCACCCCGTCGCCGACGACCCTCCCGCCGTCGGCGAGCATCACCCCGTCGGCCAGCATCACGCCGTCGCCGCGGAGCACGCCCGTCCCGCTGAAGATCGAGCCGGCGTCGAGCGTCGTGCCGTTGCACGTCAGGATGTTCTCGCTGATCGTGACGCCGTCAGACAGGATGACGGCGTCGGCGAGCATCACCCCGTCGGCCAGCATCACGCCCTGCGCCTCCGGCGTCGCGTCGGCGAGCACCACGCCGAGGCCGTAGACGGCCTGGTACTTGAGGATGAGGTTCGTGCCGGTGGCGAACGTGTAGTCGAGGATGAGGCCCTGGCCCCAGTAGAACTGGAAGCCGGCGATGCTCGTCGTCGGCGTGGGCGCGGAGCAAGACGCGCACAGCAGCGGCGAGCCGACCGGGGTGTCCGCCGTCAGGTCGGTGCGGACGAGCCGCGCGAGCCGCATCGCGCCTTCGAGGTTGACGAGGCCCGCGCCCTGCTCGAAGTGGTTGAAGCCCGAGAGCGGCTGGGCCGTGTACATCAGGAGCGCCTTGACGAGGTTCGGCGTGAGCGACGGGTTGGCCTGCTTGAGCAGCGCGGCCGCGCCGGCCACGACCGGCGTCGCCATCGAGCTGCCCGAGAGGAACATCTGATCCTTGTTGGGCGCGCTGGAAACGTCGGCGTCGAGCACGGGGTGGTTGACGACGAGGTAGTTGTTCGCCGACTGCGCGGCGACGACCTTGTTGCCGGGCGCGACGAGGTCGGGCTTGATGAGGTTGTCGTGGTGGCGCACGCCCGCGGCGTCCGTCCAGAAGCTGCGCGTCGGCCCGCGCGAAGAGTAGGTGGCGACGGCGTCGTCGCCGCGTGCGTCGGTGCCGAAGGTGTTGGCCGCGCCGACCGTGACGACCGACGGGTCGTTGCCCGGCGCGTGTATCTGGCCGTAAATCTTCTGGCCGCTGGCGTCCTTGCCCTCGTTGCCGGCCGCCGCGACGACCACGATGCCGGCGTCCGCGAGGCGGCGCACGGCCAGGCACAGCGGGTCGAGCGTGTAAGAGTCCACGGCCGCCGTGCCGAGGCTCAGGTTGACGACCCGGATGTTGTAATTCGCGTTGGCGCGGTTCGTCATCACCCAGTCGAGCGCGCCGAGCAGGCCGGAGACCGTGCCCTTGCCCTGGGAGTTGAGCACGCGGAGGTTGATGATTTTGGCCGCCGGCGCGATGCCCTGGTAGGCGTCGCCCGCGACGCCCGCGCTGCCGGCCACGATGGCGGCGACGTGCGTGCCGTGGCCGTAAGGGTCGTCGGTGCGCCCCTCGCCCGTGAAGTCCTGGCTGTAGACGACGCGTGACCTGTTGGTCGCGTCGTGCTGGAAGACGTGGCTCGGGTTGACGCCCGAGTCCATGACGACGATGCCGACGCCCGCGCCGTCGTAAGGAATCGCGCCGCCCGCGGCGGCGGCGGCGTCCGCGCCGGTCGTCAGAGAGACGTGGCCGAGCTGCTTCACCTCGCGGTCGAGCGAAACGTAACCCACGTCCTCGCGCGCGGCGAGCGCCTCGACCTTGCGCGCCTTCACCTTCGCGGGGCGCGCGGCCAAAGTCTCGTAAGCATCGCCGAGTTCTACGCCGTCGGAGCCGAGGTCGTCGCCGACCTTGACGCCCGCGGGCGGCTGGATGATGACTTCAACTTCGTCGTCGGACTTCGACTCTTTCAGCCTCTTCCGCAGGTCCGGGCTGAGCTTGTCGCGCTTCCGCTTCGCGGCTTTCGACGAATCGTCCTGCTTACC
>JALZHT010000908.1 GCA_030860645.1 Acidobacteriota bacterium | reverse complement strand
CCGCCTGCGCCTGCGCGGCGTGCGGGCAGGCGTCGCAGTAGTGGCCGTGGCGCTCGCGGCGGTCTTCGCAGGCGTTGCAGTCGAGCGCCTCGCCGACGGCGCGCAGGGCGTCTAAGAGGGGCGTCAGGCGGCGGCCCCGCTCGGTCAGGACGTACTCGACGTGCGGCGGGCTGCCGCCGAGGTCGCGCCGCTCGATGAGGGCGTCGCGCTCCAGGTCGCGGAGGCGATCCATGAGCGTGCGGCTGCTGATGGGGTGGAGGCCCGCGAGCAACTCGGTCGTGCGCCGCGCCCCTTGCGCCAGGTCGCGGACGACGAGCAGCGTCCACTTGTCGCCGACCACTTGCAGCGCGCCCCACACGGGGCAGCCGTCACCTTCGCGTCTACGCATCCGGGGGCGTCCTCCCTCTGGGCGATGGCGGATTAAGGGATTTTAGATTTTGGATTTGCGATTTTAGATTTAGTTCTCAGTCTTCAGTCTTAAGTATTCAGTTTTTGTCTTTAACTGATAACTGATGACTGATAACTATCAATCGCCAATCAAAAATCTAAAATCAAAAATGCCTTTTTCAATCCGCAATCGCCCGGCGGTCTCGTTTGAGCGACGCGAAGCTTAACACAAGGCGGGGCTTTACGGTGTCGGAGAATTTATTTTAAGATGTTTGGCGACTTCAACTTCTCCCGCCCGCCCCTTTGAAGTCCTGCCCCGGCCGCCTCCGCCCTCAGCCGCGGAGTACGAAATGCGCACGGAATCGTTTCGGAGGGCGCGCGGCCCCGTCGGCGCGCGGCGCGGTTTATGAAGCCGGAGCAGACAACAGGCGGCGACGGCGCGGGCGCGCCCGGCGGCCGCCCGCCCGTGATCCTCGTCGCCGACGACGAGCCGGTCAACCTCGCCCTCATCAAGCGGCGGCTGGAGTGGGAGAGCTACCTCATCCACACGGCCGAGAACGGGGGCGAGGCCGTCGAGTTGGCGAAGAGCCTCCTGCCCGACCTCGTCATCCTCGACGTGATGATGCCCGTCCTCGACGGCCTCCAGGCGTGCCGCCTGCTCAAGGAAGACCCGGCGACGCGCGACATCCCCGTCATCTTCCTCTCGGCCCTCGACGACACGGCGACCAAAGTGAGCGGCCTCTCCCTCGGCGCGAACGACTACATCTCGAAGCCGTTCCGCGTCGAGGAGCTTTTGGCGCGCGTCGCGGTCGCCATCCGCCTGAAGCGCGAGCGCGACGAGCTGCGGCGGACGACCGAGGAGGCGCGCCGCCGCGCCGAGGCCGCCAGCGAGATGTCAATGACCGACCCGCTGACGGGCCTCCTCAACCGCTACGGCCTCCAGCGCTCGCTCCAGCGCGAACTCTCCGAGGCGCGCCGCTACGCGCGCCCGCTCTCGTGCCTCCTCATCGACCTCGACTACTTCAAGAACGTCAACGACAACTACGGCCACGCCGCCGGCGACACCGCGCTGATGCAGGTCGGGCGCGTCCTCACCGAGGCCGTGCGCGGCTCCGACGTGGTCTGCCGCTACGGCGGGGAGGAATTTTTGGTGCTCGCCCCCGAGACCGGCATCGAAGGCGCGCTCTCGCTCGCCGAGAAAATCCGCCTCACGGCCTCGGCCCGCCTCTTCGGCGACGGCGAGCGCGTCTTCGAGCTGACCCTCAGCGTCGGCGCGGCCCAACTCCTCCCCGGCGAGTCCGGCAACGACATGATCGCCCGCGCCGACGAGGCCCTCTACCAGGCCAAACAGGCCGGCCGCAACCGCGTCAAGGCCGCGAGCTAGGTGAAGCGGAAGCCCGACCGCCGGGGCAGGACTTCTCAAGTTTACCCGCGCGGGCCGTTAATGAGACTTGCGCCGCCGTCCCCGACGGCCGGGCTTCCGACTTGTGCCTTGAAACTTTCGCCGGGCCGCCTGCGTTCACTACTCGGAACCGAAAACCGGAAGTGCTAGCGCACGCCCGCCGGCAGTCTCGTTTCAACCAATTCACCCGCAGAGGAAATCCCATGAAAAGAGTTAAATCGTTTATCCGGCCGGCCGGCGCGGGCCTCGCCGCGCTGCTCGTCGCGCTGTCGGCGCTCGCCCTCGCCC
>JALZHT010000232.1 GCA_030860645.1 Acidobacteriota bacterium | reverse complement strand
GATGACGGCCGCGCCGGCTCTCATCCTCCTTCTGTTGTTTTTAACTCGGGACTCGGAACCCGAAACTTCTTTGTGCTAAACTCCAGACCTACCCCGAGTCAGTAACACGCGAGCGCCCCACCTGCGTTCCTCTTCCTCCGTCGGCCCCGTCACGCCTATGCTCTTCCGCACGCAGTCCGCCGCCGTCTACGGCATCGACGCCGACCTGGTCGACATCGAAGTTGACCTCGTGCCCGCGCGGGGCGAGTCCGACGCGGCCCCGTCCGTGACCATCGTCGGCCTGCCCGACCTCGCCGTCCGCGAGTCGCGCGAGCGCATCCGCGCGGCCATCAACAACAGCGCCTTCTTCTTCCCCTTCCACAAGACGACCATCAACCTCGCGCCGGCCGACGTGCGCAAGGAGGGCGCGAGTTTCGACCTCCCCATCGCGCTCGGCATCCTCGGCGCGAACGGCGACCTCGGCGAAGGCTTTGGGCTCGCGGACGTGCTCTCGGTCGGCGAACTCTCGCTCGACGGGCGCGTGCGCGCGGTGCGCGGGGCGCTGCCCGTCGCGCTGCTCGCGCGCGAGGCGGGCATCAGGAGCCTCCTGCTGCCCGAGGAGAACGCGACCGAGGCGGCGGTCGTCGCCGGCGTCGACGTGTACGCGGTCTCGACCCTGCGCGGCGCGGTCGAGCTGGTCGCCTCCTTGCGCGCCGACGGGGCGACGCGGCCGGGGCCGCTCCGCGTCGCCCCCGAAGACCTGATAGCCTCTGCCGGGCGCTACGACGTGGACTTCCGCGAGGTGCGCGGCCAGCAGGCCGCCAAGCGCGTGCTCGAAGTCGCCTCGGCCGGTTCACATAATATTCTTCTTGTCGGGCCGCCCGGGTCGGGCAAGACGATGCTGGCGAAGCGGCTGCCGACGATCCTGCCGCCGCTCGAATTCGAGGCCGCGCTGGAGCTGACGAAGATTCACTCGGTGGCGGGCCTGACGGGCCGCGCGGGGCTTGTCACCGAGCGTCCCTTCCGCTCGCCGCACCACACCATCAGCGACGCCGGCCTCGTCGGCGGCTGTCAACTACAAAAGAGAATCCAAATCTACAAAAGTTCTGGCTAATAACTCAGAAGTCAATCCTAACGAATATTTGCCACTCTGTCCGATGGTAGGGCGGTCGTAGGATCAAAAATTCATTCTTGACTAATTTCAAATACACCACGCACACGCTGGTATGCCTATGCTCTTCCGCACGCAGTCTGCTGCCGTCCACGGCATCGAAGCACACCTTGTAGATATTGAGGTTGACCTCACGCCCGCGCGGGGCGAGACGGACTCGCCGGCCTCGGTCACCATCGTGGGCCTGCCCGACGCGGCCGTGCGCGAGTCGCGCGAGCGCATCCACGCCGCCGTCAACAACTCGGCCTTCTTCTTCCCGTTTCACAAGACTACTATCAACCTCGCGCCAGCCGACGTGCGCAAGGAGGGGGCGAGCTTCGACCTTCCCATCGCCCTCGGCATCCTCGGCGCCAACGGCGACCTTGGCGAGACGGAGGGGCTGCCGGACCTGCTGGCGCTAGGCGAGCTATCGCTCGACGGGCGTGTGCGGCCCGTGCGCGGCGCGCTCCCCGTCGCGCTACGCGCGCGCGACGCGGGCATTAGCAGCCTCCTGCTGCCCGAGGAGAACGCGGCCGAGGCGGCCTTCGTCGCGGGAGTAGACGTGTACCCGGTGGCGACGCTGCGCGCGGCGGTCGAACTGGTCGCCGCGCTGCGCACAGGGAAAGCTCCCGCCCCGTTATGCGTGGACGAGGCGAAGTTGCTATCGGAGTCGGGAGCCTACGACGTAGACTTCCGGGAGGTGCGCGGCCAGCAGGCCGTCAAGCGGGCGCTCGAAGTTGCCTCGGCCGGCTCGCACAACATCCTGCTCATCGGTCCCCCTGGCTCGGGGAAGACGATGTTAGCGAAGCGGCTACCGACCATCTTGCCACCGCTGGAGTTCGAGGCGGCTTTGGAACTGACGCGCATCCATTCGGTCGCGGGGCTGACAGGCCGCTCGGGCCTCATCACGCGTCGGCCATTCCGTGCCCCTCACCACACGATCAGCAATGCGGGACTCGTCGGCGGCGGATCCGTGCCGCGCCCTGGCGAGGTCTCGCTCGCGCACCACGGCGTCCTCTTCCTCGACGAGCTGCCAGAGTTCGACCGCTCCGTGCTTGAAGTCCTGCGCCAGCCCCTTGAAGACAGGCGCGTGACGATCAGCCGCGCCGCGATGACTTTGACCTTCCCGGCCTCCTTCATGCTCGCGGCCGCGATGAACCCCTGCCCCTGCGGCTTCTACAACGACCCAGTTCGTGAGTGCCGCTGTACGCCACCGCAGATACAGCGCTACGTCGGCCGCGTTTCGGGGCCTCTACTCGACCGCATAGACATCCACATCGACGTGCCGGCCGTGCGCTTCAAGGAACTCTCCCACCGCAGCGCGCCCGAGGGCGAGGACTCGGCCGCGGTCCGGGCGCGCGTCGTGGCGGCACGCGCCCGCCAACTGGAGCGCTTCCGCGGCGGCCTCGTCTTCGCGAACGCGCAGATGCCGCCACGCCTCATCCGCCGCCACTGCCGCCTCGACCCGGAGGGTGAGCAACTGTTGGAGCAGGCCATGGCCCGCCAAGGGCTCTCCGCCCGCGCCTACGACCGGATACTGAAAGTTAGCCGCACCATCGCCGACCTCGACACATCGGACGAGATACGCCCGCAGCACGTCGCCGAAGCAGTCGGCTTTCGCTCGCTTGATCGTACCTACTGGGCTTGAGCTAGAGGGAGCGGCCGGAGAGCGCGGCCCTTGTTCTGCGCCTCAACACTCTCACGCCGGTAGGCATGTCCGCTGTCGAGGTAGCGGCTATCATTAGCCCTGACTTAGGGGGACTTTCTTAAATTTGAGACTCTATAGTTCTTACTATACGAGCTAGCCCCCGTTCCCATCCTTGGTACATATCGACCCAATGTAAGTTCTTAATCCTTTCGTCAGACGGGATACACTCTACAGCGGGAGTCGTTTGCTTCTCACCTCGCTGCTTTTAATTCTCACGTCGGGGGAACCGCTCCCATCGGCCTCTTATAACCCTATAACCCCGAGCCGCGGGCATCCTTCAAGTCGGCACCCTGTTATTCCTCCCCTTACCAGAGACGAATTCCACCATGCCATATAAAGTATTGTCCGTCCTTCCGGCCAGGACCGGTCTCATGACCGCCGCCTGCCTCGCCTGTGCCCTGTGCGCGGCCGGCGCGCGCCACTGGCTGACCCCGGCTGCTTCGCCGCCGCCCGCTCTCGCCGCCTCACAAGAAGCTGCTTCCGGGGAAGAGGACGCGGCGGGGGCCGAGGCCCTTGTCCTTACGCTCCGACCAGAAGGCTTTGAGCCGGCTGAGGTCACCGTCGCCGAGGGCCAACACCTCCTCGTCGTCACCAACCGCGCCGGCCTCGACGAGTTCGTACTGCGGCTAGAACGCGAGGGTGCGGGCCCGGAGCAGGAGGCCAAGCCCCCGAAGTATAAGCGGGGCTGGAAACGGTTACTCCCATTGGCCCGCGGCACCTACGTGCTCACAGAGGCCGCGCATCCCGAGTGGCAGTGCCGCATCACGGTGACGCCGCGCTAGCTGGCTGCGGTCGCTTCGCGCCGCCCCGAACCTTTGCATCCCGGCCTACGTCACCTCCGCCCCGAGCCTGAAGGACTCAGTTATGAAGGACAGCCCCGCCGTTCGGCACTGCACCGTCAGATCCCTCACCCGCCTGCCCGCCTGCGCGGCCTTGCTGTTGGTTTTCGCCGCCGCGGCCGTCGGGCAGAGCGCCACGGACGGCTCGACGCCGCCGGGCCTCGCGCCCGGCTCGCCCGCAGGCTCCTACGCCCTCTCGGGCTTCGACACGGTCAACCTCTACAACGGCTCTTTGAACTTCCGCCTCCCGCTTTTGAAAATCGGCGGGCGCGGCCAGGCGGGCTACCCCGTCACGCTCCACGTCGAGAAGAAGTGGACTGTCCACAAGCACCTGGAGCCGGGCGTCGGGGCCTTCTACTACGCCGACGGGGGCTGGTGGTCGGAGGAGGCCGAGGGGTGGCGCCTCTTCGACGCCGGCAAGGTCGACATCCGCTCCGCGCGCCGCGAGCAGCCCGCCGGCTTCCCCGTCGAGACGCTGACCCGCATCACCTTCACCGCCCCCGACGGCACCGAGTACGAGCTGCGCGACCAGGCGACGAACGGGCAGCCCGTCGCCCCGCAGAGCGGCGGCTTCAACCGCGGCCGCGTCTTCGGCACCTCCGACGGCTCTTCGGCCACCTTCATCTCCGACTGGGACATCCTGGACGACCCGACCTTCGGGCAGGGCTTCTACGACGACCGGCCGGACGGCTACCTGATGCTCAAAGACGGCACGCGCTTCCGCGTCGTGGACGGCAAGATCACGCGGATGGGTGACCGCAACGGCAACAAGATCTCCTTCGGCTACGACACCAACAGACGGGTGACGTCCATCACCGACTCGCTGAACCGGCAGGTGACAATCGTTTACGCGACCACCGCCGTCCCGTACACGGAGATCCGCTTCGCCGGCTTCGGCGGGGCGGCGCGCACCATCAAGGATCGGGCAGACCAACCTGGCGAGCGCGCTGCGCGGCGACCAGACGCCCAAGACCATCGGGCAGCTATTCCCGGAGCTGCACGGCGGCGGGCCAGCCGACCCGACGGTCGTCAGCTACGTCGAGTTGCCGGACGGGCGGCGCTACCAGTTCCGCTATAACAGCTACGCCGAGCTGGCGCGGGTGGTGCTCCCCACGGGCGGGGCGATTGAGTACGACTACGCGCAGGGGCTGGCGGACGTGGGGGCGAGCGGGGTCTTCAACGTCTACTCCGGCACCAGCATCACCGAAAAGCACGTCTACCGGCGCGTGGTCGAGCGCCGGGTCTACCCCGGCGGGGGGACGGGCGCGGCCTACGCGACGCGCATGACTTACAGCCGCCCGGAGACGCTCGCCGCCAACGCCGGGTACGTCATCTTCGACCAGTACGACTCCAGCAACATTTTGCAGGCGCGCTCGCGCCACTACTTCTACGGCAGCCCGAAGGCTTCTTTCTCCCAGAAGCCGACACACTACCCAGCGTACAAAGACGGCCGCGAGTACAAGACGGAGGAGTTCGCCTCCAACGGGACGACCGTGCTCAGGCGGGAGACGCATACCTTCGCCCAGCGCGCGGCCGTCGGCTGGTGGGCGGGCGACGCCGAACTCGCATCGCCGAACGACCCCCGCCTGACGGAGACTGTGACGACGCTCGTTGACGCCAACCAAGTGTCGCGCCAGGCGTTCTCCTAAGACCAGTACAACAACCGCACTGACGTTTACGATTACGACTTCGGCGCGAGTGCCGCGGGTGCGCTGCTGCGTCGCACGCACACGGACTTCGTAACGGCGGCGGCCTACGTCAATGCCAACGCCGACCCAGCCCTCGGCGCGCACCTGCGCGCGCTGCCCTCACGCGAGTGGGTCTCCTCGGACGCTGCCGGCGCGAACAAGCTGTCGCTTACGGCCTACGAGTATGACAACT
>JALZHT010000907.1 GCA_030860645.1 Acidobacteriota bacterium | reverse complement strand
GTTTCAATCCGGCCGCCGCCCCCGCGCCCTGGTCGTCCTCGCTTACTTCTCGCGCCGCCCGCGTCTCTGCATCTTCTGTTTCTCGCGCTCCGTCTCGGCGATCATCACCCCCATAATCTGAAACTTGTCCTCCTGCCGAGGCTCTGAATTAGAGGCCACCGGGGCCGGCTCGACGATTGTCACGTCGCTGCGCGGAGGCTCGGGGTCGAGCGCCACCGCGCCCACCGTGCGCTCGACGCGCGGGGCAGGTGCGAGGCCGAGACCGGCGAAGAGGCCGAGCGCGGCTGACACCGCGGCGCGTGACGCGCGGGCGACGCGCTGCCTGACGGCCCGGAGGCCGACCGGGCAGTTGTCGGTCAGGATCGAGCCGTCGGCGCGGCGGTAGAAGCGCACGCACAGACGGCCCTCCGCGCCCGCGACGAGCGCCTCGGCGTCCCTCTTCGACATGCCGGAGAGGTTGTAGACGCTGCGCTCGCACTGGTGGCAGAAGCGCACGCGCTCGTCGCCGAGCATGGAGTCCCAGTCGGCGCGGCAGGGGGCGGCGACTCTCACGCGGTCGAGCGGGCTGGTGAATCTCGACATCTTCGGTCTCCCTTCGGCGGGCCAGGATTATCCTTTTAGACGCGCCACCAGCCGCGCGGTTCCAGAACTTGTGCCGGCCGCACCTACGGCTCGGGGCAGAAGTCCGGCTCCGAGAAGCCGCGGGCGCGCTCGCGCCGCCGCAGCCCGCCGTCCTCGTAGCGCGGGCGCGGGAGGACGCCGAGCCGGTAGAGCGCGTCGCGGTACTCGTAGCGGAGCGTGACCTCGGCGGCGGGCCGCCGCTCAAGGTCAAGGCGCACCCAGCTCACGTGGTGATCGACGGGGCGGCCGATTCCGGTAGCCGCGTAGTCGTCGTCGGGGCGCGGCGCGACCACGCCCGCGCCCTGCCTCGCCCTGCCCGACTCGCTCGTCGGCGACTCGGCCCGGCTCCGTTCGTCCGAGCGGTCGCGCGTCTGGCCGTGCTCCTGGGGGATGGGCGGCCCCGGCACGACGGGGTAGCGGCGCGGGGTGAGTTCGCGGTAGAAGACGGCGGTGATGACGCCGAGGTCGGTTTTGCGGCCGAGCCGCGCGCCGTAGGAGTCGCGCTCGGTCGTGAAGTAGAAGCGGCGGGCGTGGCGCCAGCTCATCTGCCAGCCCGAGAGGCGGATGGTCTGGTACGGCTCGATGACCCACTTGCTCGCCTCCCAGCTCGAAGTGTGGCGCGCGTCTACGGTGTTGAGACCGTCCACCGAGAGCGCCACGGCCACGCGCACCGGCAGGGGGTTCCTGACCAGCAACTCGTACTCCGCGCCCTCGACGGCCTCGACGTAGCGGCGGCCCCGCGCGTACAACTCTTCGAGCGGGCGGCCGCCGACGAGCACCTCGACCCCGAACGGCGCGTACCGCACCGGCGCGGCGCCACGCTCGTACCGCCGGTCAGAATTGCTATCTTGCGCGAACGCCCCCGCGCCGCCCGCCTGCGCGCACAGCGCCGCGAAGACCAGCGCGAGCCGCGCGCGCCTCAAAGCTTCCCTCGTCTTTCTCATCTCGTCCCCTCCTTGCGACGGTCTGCCACCCTGTGAACGCCGGCCGGCGGGCTTTCTTGCAACGCGAGTGCTTTTTTTTAGGCGAGGCGGCGGCGGGTGATGAGCGGGAGGACGATGACGAGGAAGGCGAGCGCGGTCGTGACGGCGGCCGAGAGCAGGCAGTAGGTGCAGAAGGCGTGGAGCACGAAGGCTTGGACGTAGAGGAGCCAGAGCGTGAAGGCGAACATCAGCGCGACGAGGCCGGCGAGCGCGCCGCGGACGCGGTAGCCGAAGGCCGCGAGCGTGGCGAGGCTGAAGACGAGGAAGTAGGCGAGCGCGCCGACGGCGGCGAGCGGGACGTTGCCGCCGACGCTCGCGTAGCTGCTCGACAGCACCGCGTCGCAGCCCGACACGACCACGCACCGGACGCTGCGCCCCGACACGTGCTCGACAGTCAGGTAGACCGAGTCGAGCAGCCCGACCAGCGCCACGCACGCCGCCGCGGCGTTGCGCCACGCGCCGCGCGCCCCCGCCC
>JALZHT010000231.1 GCA_030860645.1 Acidobacteriota bacterium | reverse complement strand
GGGTGTTGGCCGGCGCGGGCGTCGTGCCGGTCTGCTGTTGCTGGCGGGCGAGGGCCGCGGGCGCGAGGCCGCACGCCAGGACGCAGGCGAGCAGCGCGGGGGTCAGGAGGTGGCGTAAGGTTTTCATAAACTCTTCTTTGAAACTTTCGGTGCCGGAAAAAGTTACGGCGCGCCGCGGCCGCCCCGTTAGCGCGTGATGGCCTTGAGGTCGCGCATCGTGCTGCAAAACGAGCGCACGGAGACTTGGCCGTCGTTGGCGTAGTCGAGCACGGCCTGCCGCAGTTGCGGCGTGTCGGCGAAGACGAAGGTCGTCCGGCCGTTCTGGCGCTTGATGCTTTCGATGGGGAACTCGCGGCAGCGGAGGAAGCTGGCGAGCGAGAGGTCGGTCGTCTCGTAGGAGACGCGGGCGGTCTGCGAACCGTTCATCTTGTCTTCATCCTTTCGCTTCGGTGAAGCGAGATTCATCTGCGGGACGCAGGCCGGGGGAGGACGCGCGCGGCGCGGACTCGGCGGCAGCTAAATTGTCCCTTTGGGTTGAGGCGCGGCCCCCGCGGGGCCGGGCAGGCCCCGCGGCGGCGCTGCGACTCTTACGGGTCACGCGCCAATTTAACATCTCGGGCGGCGGGGCGCACGCGGGGGAATGAACACCGCCGCCGAGACCACTGCGTCACGGACAAACTTAGAACGCGCAGGTCGTCCCGCTCTGCGTGACGAGGTCGTTGATGCAGGCGATGGCGGCGGCGGCGTCGGCGAGCAACTCCTGCCCGGTCGGGCCGGCGGCCGGGTCCTGGTTGATGCGGCCGGCGGCGGCGAGCTGGTTGACCTTGACCTTGAAGTCGTTGAGCTTCTGGATGGCGTCGCAGAACTTGGCGCGGTCGAGTTCGAGCGCGGCGTTATCGAGCTTCTGAACGAGGCCGGTGCGGTCTTTCTCGGCGCTCTTGCCGGTGATGACGACGGCCTGGGTCTTGGTCTTGAGGCCGGCGATGATGGCCTGGCACTCGCTGACGGTCGTGGCGTGGGCGACCACCGCGGCGAACATCACGGCGGCGGCGGCGAGGGCGGCGAACGCGGACTTCTTCAGCGAATCCTTCATTGCGTCTGTCTTCATCCTTTGAACTGGGTTCGAGTTTGAATAACGGCCTTCGCGTACCGGCCCCTCCGCTGTGTCACGGGGCCGCAGGAGAATTGAAGGCTCACACGGGACGGAAGCAACCGGCATGCCTCTCGCGCCCCGCCGGGGACTCGGGGAATGGCCCGCCCCGCGCTGCCCCGTGTTCCACCATGAAACACCCCGCCGCCCCCGTGCTCTACCCTGAATCACGCGCCGGCCGCGCGGAAATCTTGAACCCCCCGTCGGCGAAACGGCGTAAGATGTGGCGTCCGCCGCGCGAACTAAAGTGTGAAAGGGACGGGCCGGGGGTCACGCGCCGGCCGTCAAGAGGAGAGTATTTCCGGATGCAGAGGGTATCCTTCTATCTTTCGGCAAGTTTGTTCTTCACGGCGCTCTGTCTGCTCGGCCCGGCGCGGGCCGCGGGGCAGGCGGACGAGACGAGCCGGTCTTGGAATCAGCCGGTCGAGCCGTACCGGGTGATCGGGAACGTCTACTACGTCGGGGCCTCGACGTGACTTCATTTTTGATCACGACGCCCGCGGGCCACATCCTGCTCGACAGCGGCTTCGCCGAGACCGTCCCGCTCATCAGGCGCAACGTCGCGCGGCTCGGCTTCCGCCTGGCGGACGTTAAAATCTTAATCAACAGTCACGCCCACTACGACCACGCCGGCGGGCTGGCCCTGTTGAAGGAGGAGACGGGGGCGCGCCTGTTCGCGAGCGAGGCCGACGCCGCGCTCCTCGCCGCCGGCGGCAAGGGAGACTTTCATTTCGGCGACCGGCTCTCTTACGCCCCGGTCAAGGCAGACCGCGTCCTGCGCGACGGCGACCGGGTCGAACTCGGCGGCGTGAAGCTGGCCGCCCGCCTGACGCCGGGCCACACGAGGGGCAGCACCACCTGGACGATGAGGGTGAAGGAGGGCCGCCAGCGCTACGACGTGGTCTTCGCCGGCAGCACGAGTGTGCCGGGCTACAAGCTGGTCGGCAATCCGCAGTACCCCGGCATCGTGGCCGACTACGAGCGGACGTTCCGTCTGTTGAAGCGCCTGCCCTGCGACGTGTTCCTCGCCCCGCACGGGCAGTTCTTCTCGATGCGGGAGAAGTCGGAACTTCTGGCGCGAGGGAAAACTCCCAACCCGTTCCTCGACGCGCGCGGCTACCGGGATTACATCGCGCGGAACGAGAGGGCCTTCCGGGAGCAGCTACGGAAAGAGCGACAGGCGGCGGGGTCTGAAAGCGGGTTCCTCATGCGCGGCGTGCGGCGCGTCGTGGAAGATGAATGAAGACTGAGCAGAGTGTCGGGCGCGTGCCGGAGGTGGTGAACGAACATGATGCCGGCGGGGGCGTGCGCGGGAAGTGCGCGGGGCGTTTCGCGGGCGGGATGAGGAGGATTCTGGTCATCGGCTCGGGCGGGGCCGGGAAGTCAACTTTCGCGCGGCGGCTGGGCGGGCTGCTCGGGTTGGAGGTCATCCACCTCGACGCGCTGTACTGGGGCGCGGGGTGGGTCGAGACGTCGAAGGACGTGTGGCGCGAGCGGGTCGCGGAGCTGCTGGGGCGCGAGGCGTGGGTGATGGACGGGAACTATTCCGGCACGCTCGAACTCCGGCTCGCGGCCTGCGACACGGTCGTCCTCCTCGACCTGCCGCGCGCCGCGTGCGTGTGGGGCATCCTGAAGAGGGCGTTCATCTACCGGGGCGAGGCCCGGCCCGACATGGCGCGGGGCTGCCCCGAGAGAATCACGGCCGACTTCCTGCGCTGGGTCTGGAACTACCCGGCGCGGACGCGGCCGAAGGTGTTAAAGTTGCTGGCCGAGCACGCCGGGGGCAAGCGCGTCGTCCGCCTCCGCTCGCGCGCCGAGGTGGAAGAGTTTTTGGCCCGCTTCGCGGCGCGCGAAGCGGTCGCCCGGCTTTCGTCTGACTGATGTTAACCGACCGTTCGACACACCTGGTGGTGATCGGCGCGGGGCCGGTGGGGCTGGCCGTGGCGCGGGCGCTCGCGGCCCGCCGGATAGCCTACGAGCAGTTGGAGGCCGACGACGACCTCGGCGGCAACTGGTATCACGGCGTCTACGAGACGGCCCATATCATCTCGTCGAAGCGGACGACCGAGTACGCCGACTTCCCGATGCCCGCCGACTACCCGGACTTCCCCAGCGCGCGCCAGATGCTCGACTACCTGCGCGCCTACGCCGAACACTTCGACCTGCGCCGCCACATCCAGTTCAACACGAAAGTCGTGATGTGCCTCCCGCTCGCGGGCGGGCGCTGGGAGGCGGAGCTGGCCTCGGGCGAAAGGCGCGTCTACAAGGGCGTCGTCGTCTGCAACGGCCACCACTGGGACAAACGCTTCCCCGACTACCCGGGCGAGTTCGCGGGCGAGCTGTTCCACTCGAAAGACTACAAGCACCCGCGGCAGCTCGCCGACAAGCGCGTGCTCGTCATCGGCGGCGGGAACTCCGCCTGCGACGTGGCCTCGGAGGCGGCGCGCGTCGGCCGCAGTTGCGACCTCAGCCTGCGGCGCGGCTACTGGTTCCTGCCGAAGACGATCTTCGGCGTCCCGCTCCCCGAACTCGTCCCCGGCTGGACGCCCGTCTGGGCGCAGCGCCTCACGCTGCGCGCGCTGTTGAGAATCGTCTTCGGCAAGTACGAGTCTTACGGACTGCCGCGGCCCGACCACCGCATCTTCGAGGCGCACCCGACCCTGAACAGCGAGTTGCTCCACTACGTCAAGCACGGCCGCGTCCGCCCGCGGCCCGACGTGGAACGCTTCGAGGGCCGCCGCGTCCACTTCAAGGGCGGCGGCTCGGGCGAGTTCGACGTGGTCGTCTGCGCGACCGGCTTCCACCTGTCGTTCCCCTTCCTGCCGCCCGGCCTCGTCCCCGTCCGGGGCAGCAACGCGCTGCTCTACGGCGGCTGCGCGCTGCCGGAATACAAGAACCTTTACGTCGTCGGCACGGCGCAGGCGCGCTACGGCTTCGGGCCGCTGATGACGCCGGCGGCCGAGCTGTTGGCGCGCCTCGTCGAGCTGCAAGACCGGATGGAGTTGCCCGTCGGACTCGTCCTGAAGGAGTCGGGCGCGCGCCCGCCCTCGACGCACTTGCTCGACCCGCACGCGGCGCTGCGGCGGATGCGGCGGGCGAAGTACACGCTGCCCCTCCTGCTGAGGAAGGAGCGGCGGCTGCGCGCGCGGCTGAAGCGGGCGACGCCGCCACCGCAAACGAGTGCGCGGCACGACCCGGACTTGCAGGTCTATTAAGGTTTGACGGTAGGGGCGGGGCTTGTCCCCGCCCCTACAGTTCTGACGGGCGTGCCGCGCGCTTTTGGATAGAGCCTCCGCCGCAGCCTCCGGACGTGGCTTTAGCCGACGGCGCGGGCGCGATCACTTCGTGGATGGCGCACACCTCGGCGACGAGGCGTTCGTACTGTTCGAGCGTGAGCGCCTGCGCGCCGTCGGAGAGGGCGCGCTCGGGGTGGTCGTGGACTTCGATGATGAGGCCGTCGGCCCCGACGGCGACGCCGGCGCGCGCCAGCGGCGTGACCATGTAGTTCTTGCCCGTGCCGTGCGACGGGTCAACGACGACCGGCAGGTGCGACAGACGGCGGACGGCCGGGATGGCCGCGAGGTCGAGCGTGTTGCGCGTGTGCTGCGCGAAGGTGCGCACGCCGCGCTCGCAGAGGATCACGTTGTAGTTGCCCTCGGCCATCACGTACTCGGCGGCGAGCAGCCACTCGTCGAGCATGGCCGACAGCCCGCGCTTGAGGAGCACGGGCAGGCGCGAGCGGCCCGCGCGCCGCAGCAGCGAGAAGTTCTGCATGTTGCGCGCGCCGATCTGCAAAACGTCCGCGTAGCGCTCGACGAGGTCAACGCCGCGCTCGTCCATCGCCTCGGTGACGATCTTCAGCCCCGTGCGCTCGCGCACCTCGGCGAGGATTTGCAGGCCCTCCTCGCCGAGGCCCTGGAAGGCGTAGGGGCTGGTGCGCGGCTTGAACGCGCCGCCGCGGAAGAAGCGCGCGCCGCTGCGGCGGACGGCCTCGGCGACGGCGAAGGTCTGCTCGCGGCTCTCGACGGCGCAGGGGCCGGCGATGATCGCCAACTCGTCGCCGCCGATTGAAGTGTCGCCGACGGGCACGACCGTCTTCTCCGGCTTGAGGTCGAGCGAGATGAGCTTGTAGGGCTTCGAGACGCGGATGGCCTCGGCCACGCCCGGCAGGCTCTCGAAGTGGACGGCGTCGACCGGCCCGGTGTTGCCCGTGATGCCGATGGCCGTGCGCGACGCGCCCGGCAGCGGGTGCGCCCGCAGCCCCAACTCTTCGATGACCCGCACCACCCCGGCGACATCGGCCGGGGTGGCGTCCGTCTTCATCACAATGAGCATCGTTGACCTCTGAATTTAGTTTCGGGTTGCGGGTTTCGAGGTTCGAGTTAAAAGCAAGAAAGTATTTAACTC
>JALZHT010000906.1 GCA_030860645.1 Acidobacteriota bacterium | reverse complement strand
CCTTTTACCTGGCGCTCTCGGCGGTGCTGTTCACCATCGGCGTGGTCGGCGTCATCATCAAGCGCAACGCCATCCAGATGTTCATGTGCATCGAGCTGATGCTCAACGCCGTCAACCTGACCTTCGTCGCCTTCTCCTCCTACTTCGGCGACGTGACGGGCCAGCTCTTCGTCTTCATCGTGATGACGGTCGCGGCGGCCGAGGCGGCCGTCGGCCTCGGCATCATCATCGCCATCTTCCGCAACCGCGAGTCGCTCGACGTGGACGACGCCAGCGTCTTAAGACTTTAGTTTCGAGTTTCGAGTTTCGAGTTAATAAATCGTCTTTAACTCGAAACTCGAAACTCGAATCTGTTTTGCTTATGGAAAACCACCTTCTCTCCGTAGTCGTCTTCGCGCCGCTGGTCGGGGCCGCCGTGTGCTGGCTGGTGGGTAGGCGCGTGCGCAGCGAGGCGTTCGTCGGGGTGGTCGCGTGCGCGGCCGTGGGCGTCTCGGCGGTGTGCGCCTTCCTCGTCGCGTTCGGCGAGGGCAACGGCGCGGCCCTGCTGCACGAGCCGGCGCGGCCCGTCCTGAGCCACCTGTGGACGTGGATGCAGGTGGGCAGTTTCCGCGCCGACTTCGGCTTCGCGATGGACAGGTTGAGCGGGATTTACGCCTGCTTCGTCACCTTCGTCGGGCTACTGATTCACGTCTTCGCCACCGGCTACATGCACGGCGAAGGGGGGTTCTACAGGTTCTTCGCCTACCTGAACCTCTTCATGTTCATGATGCTCGTGCTGGTGCTGGCCGACAACTTCCTTTTGATGTTCGTCGGGTGGGAGGGCGTCGGCCTCTGTTCGTATCTGCTCATCGGCTACTACACCGACCGCCGGGAGGCGGGCGACGCGGCGAAGAAGGCTTTCGTCGCCAACCGCGTCGGCGACTGGGGCGTGGTGCTCGGCATCATGCTCGTCTTCACGCTGACCGGCTCGATCAGCTTCTTCGACAAGTCGCCGGCCGTGCTCGGCGAGGCCGGCGCGGGCGTCGCCAGCGCCCTCAAGCTCATCGGCGAGATGCCGGCCGACCCGTTCACCTGGGGCGCGATCTTCGCCGGCGGCGTCACCTCGGCGGCCGTCCTGCTCTTCATCGGCGCCACGGGGAAGAGCGCGCAGATTCCCTTGTACGTCTGGCTGCCGGACGCGATGGCGGGGCCGACGCCCGTCTCCGCGCTCATCCACGCGGCGACGATGGTCACGGCCGGCGTCTACATGGTCGTCCGCTGCTCGGCCATCTACACGCACGCGCCGACGGCCCTGCTCATCGTGGCGGTCATCGGCGCGGCCACCGCCATCTTCGCCGCGACCATCGGGCTGGCGCAGAACGACATCAAGAAGGTTCTGGCCTACTCGACCGTCTCGCAGCTCGGCTACATGTTCCTCGCCTGCGGCGTCGGCGCGTTCGTCGCGGCCATCTTCCACGTGATGACGCACGCCTTCTTCAAGGCGCTGCTCTTCCTCGGCTCCGGCTCGGTCATCCACGGGATGCACCACGAGCAGGACATGCGGAGGATGGGGGGCTTGCGGAAATACATGCCGATCACCTTCGCGACGATGCTCGCGGGCTGGCTCGCCATCTGCGGCGTGCCCATCTTCGCCGGCTTCTTCTCGAAGGACGAGATTCTGTGGAAGACTTTCAGCACGGGCGTCTTCGGCGATAGCGCGGTCGGCCCCGTGCTGTGGGGCGTCGGCGCGGTGACGGCGCTTCTCACCGCCGTCTACATGACGCGCCTCATGGTGATGACCTTCTGGGGCTCGGAGCGCTTCCGCGAAGCGCACGCCGGGGGGCAGGCCGACGAGGCGCACGCGCACGCGCACGACGAGGGTCACAAGCCCCACGACGCGCGCAAGCCTTCGGAGGGCGACCGCCCGCACCACGCGCCCGGCGACGAGGTTCACAGCCCCGGCTTCGACATCGGCCACGGCGCCGCGCAACACGCCGACGCGCACGGCCCGCACCACGCGGGGGCGGACTTCGACGCCGACGAGGAGGAGGATGACGAGCACCACCACCACGGCCCCGTCGAGCCGCACGAGTCGCCGTGG
>JALZHT010000230.1 GCA_030860645.1 Acidobacteriota bacterium | reverse complement strand
CGACATAACCTGCGCACCCACGCGCCGGAGGGCTGGACTTACGACGCGGGGCTGCGCGACAAACTGCTCGAATCGTGGGGCCGCTTCGACACCGAGTGGACGCTCGAGCCGTCGCGCGAGGTCGTCACCGCCGGCGCGACGGCCTTTATCCCCGACTTCGCGCTGCGCCACCCCGACGGGCAACTCTTATTCATCGAACTTATGGGCTTCTGGACGCCCGAACACCTGGCCGCGCGCCTCGGCGAACTCGAAGCGGCCGGCCTGCGGAACTTCCTGCTCGCCGCGTGGGAGGAGCTGCGCGGCAGCCGCGACCCGTTCGCGCGCGAAGACCCGCACGTCGTCGTCTTCAAGCGCACGCTCGACCCGGCCGCCGTCGAGTGGGCCGCCGAAAAGCTAGTCCGTTTCTACACCCAAGCCGAGGCGGAGACTTAGAAGCGTAATGTCAAAGCGTCAACGCCGAGCGAACTTGTAGGGGCAGAGGCTCTGTCCCTGCCCGCGGCTTCGATAACATTCGACTTTGAATCCGTTGAAACTCGACGGGCAGGGACAAGCCCGGCCCCTGCAATTTTATGAACGCCTCTTTGTTTCGGGCGGCACTTTTGATAAGGAACTTTGAATGAAAACCTGGCCGGGCCAATCCTACCCCCTCGGCGCGACGTGGGACGGGGCGGGCGTCAACTTCGCGCTCTTCTCGGAGAACGCGACGGGCGTCGAGCTGTGCCTGTTCGACTCGGCCGAGGCGACGCAGGAGTCGGCCCGCGTCCCCCTGTCAGAGCACACCGACCAGGTGTGGCACGCCTACCTGCCCGAGGCCCGACCCGGCCAGCTCTACGGCTACCGCGTCCGCGGCCCCTACGCGCCCGAGCGCGGCCACCGCTTCAACCCGCACAAGCTCCTGCTCGACCCCTACGCGAAGGCCGTCGCCGGCACCGTCCGTTGGGACGACGCCGTCTTCGGCTACACCATCGGCGACCCGCGCTCCGACCTCTCCTACGCCGAGCGCGACAGCGCGCCCTTCGTCCCCAGGTGCGTCGTCGTTGACCCGGCCTTCAGTTGGGGCGGCGACGAGCGGCCTCGGACGCCCTGGCACAAGACGCTCATCTACGAGCTGCACGTCCGCGGCTTCACCAAACTCCACCCCGAGGTGCCCGAGGAGCTGCGCGGCACCTACGCGGGCCTCGCCCACCCGGCCGTCATAGATTATTTGAAGGGCCTCGGCGTCACGGCCGTCGAGCTGATGCCCGTCCACCACTTCGTCTCCGACAAGTTCATACAGGATCGCGGGCTGACGAACTACTGGGGCTACAACTCCATCGGCTTCTTCGCGCCCGAAGTGCGCTACTCTTCGAGCGGGACGCTCGGCCAGCAGGTCGCCGAGTTCAAGACGATGGTGCGCACCTTCCACCGCGAGGGCCTCGAAGTCATCCTCGACGTGGTCTACAACCACACGGGCGAGGGCAACCAGCTCGGCCCCACGCTCTCGTTCCGCGGCATTGACAACGCCGCCTACTACCGCCTCGCCCCCCACCAGCCGCGCTACTACATGGACTACACCGGCTGCGGCAACACGCTCAACATGACCCACCCGCGCACGCTCCAGCTCATCATGGATAGCTTGCGCTACTGGGTGCTGGAGATGCACGTCGACGGCTTCCGCTTCGACCTCGCCTCGGCCCTCGCGCGCGAGCTGCACGAGGTCGACCGCCTCGGCGCGTTCTTCGACATCATCCACCAGGACCCGGTGCTGTCGCAGGTCAAGCTCATCGCCGAGCCGTGGGACTTGGGCGAGGGCGGCTACCAGGTCGGCAACTTCCCCGTCCTGTGGGCCGAGTGGAACGGCGTCTACCGCGACTCGATCAGAAAATTCTGGCGCGGCGACCCCGGCCAGATCGACGACCTCGCCTTCCGCCTGACCGGCAGCAGCGACCTCTACGAGCGCAGCGGACGCCGACCTTACGCCAGCGTCAACTTCGTCACCGCGCACGACGGCTTCACGCTCGCCGACCTCGTCAGCTACAACGAGAAGCACAACGAGGGGAACCGCGAGGACAACCGCGACGGCCACGACCACAACATCAGTTGGAACCACGGCGTCGAGGGGCCGACGGACGACCCCGAGATTCTTTCTTTGCGCGCGCGCCAGATGCGCAACTTCCTCGCCACGCTCCTCCTCTCGCAGGGCGTCCCGATGCTCGTCGCCGGCGACGAGTTCGCGCGCACGCAGCGCGGCAACAACAACGCCTGGTGCCAGGACAACGAGATTTCGTGGATCGACTGGAACCTCTCGGAAGAGCGGCGCGAGCTTTTGGAGTTCACGCGCGAGCTGATCCAAATCTTCCGGCGGCACCCCGTCCTGCGCCGCCGCAAGTTCTTCCAGGGCCGGCCCGTCCGCGGGGCCGAGCTGAAAGACATCTCCTGGTTCCGCCCCGAGGGCGAGGAGATGACCGCAGAGGACTGGCGCAACCCGCAGGCGCGCAGCCTCGCCGTCCGGCTCTCCGGCGACGCCATCGACGAGGTCGACGAGCGCGGCCGGCGCATCACCGACGATACGCTGCTCATCCTCCTCAACGCGCACCAGCGCGGCGTCACGTTCCAGATGCCGGAGCGGCCCTGCGGCAACTGGGAGCAGGTCGTGGACACGCGCGAGGGGCACGGCCGCCGCCGCACGCGCCGCCTCATCAAGGGCGGCGCGGCCTACCGCATGGAGGCCCACTCGCTCGCCCTCTTCCGCCTCCGGCCCGTCGCCGAGGCCGCGCGCGAGCAGGAGCGCCGGGACGAAGGGGAGCCGAGGGACGAAGCGCCGCCGACCGCCGAGGTCGTCCCCGGGTCGCCCGCCGAATCAACGACCGCGCCGCCGCCGGGTGAGCCGCCGACGGAGTCCGTCTTCTGCGAGCGCTCCGACGCCATCGTCCCGCTTGACGGCGACTTCTGCCGCGGGTGCAGCCAGCACGTCTTCCCCGGAGACGGCGTCCACCACGAACTGACGCCGGAACTGCTGGAGCGCCTCGGCTACGCCACGACCCCCGTGCCCGAGACCGAGGCCCAGGGCGAAGCGACGGCCGGCACGGACGAAGCCGGCGAGCGCAACGAATAGCGAAGCCGCCGCCTCCGGCGGCTTCGCTGCGGCCACGCCCTTCCCGTCTCCGGCGGCCGTCACTTGTAAAAAAAATTCTGGGGGTGATTCGCTACGGACTCGGTTTCCGCTTTAGGGAGAGAACCCCGAAACCTGCCGGGCCGACGTGCGGTCAACTCCCGACCGCGAAGACCGTCGAACCGAAACCTGCGGCGGGTGGGAGACCGAACATGGGAAAAGTTAAGACCACGCGGAAAGACCGTCGCCTGCGGATCAACAAGGTCGAGCTGTACAAGCCTTTCGCCAGCTACGCCGTCGTCCTCGCCGCGCTCAACGCCGCGGCCCTTTCACGGGGCGGCCCGCCTGTCGCGTCCGCCGCCGCGCTGCTCTGCGGCGGCCTCCTCGCCTGGGGCCTCATCGAGTATTCGATCCACCGCTGGGTGCTGCACCGCGAGGCGCGCATGGGCGACGCGCGGCTGCCCGGCAACCGCATCCACCTCGCGCACCACGCGCACCCCGACGCGCTCGACCGCCTCAACGTCCGACTCTCCGAGAGCATCCCCGTCAGCGCCGCCTACTGCCTGCTCGCCTGGGCCGCGACCGGCAGTTGGCGCTCGATGACGTTCCTCTACGACGGACTGATGCTCGGCTACTTCTTCTACGAGTACCTCGACTACCAGGCCCACCACGGCGGGGCGCGCGGCCCCTTCATACGCTACTTCCGGCGCTACCACCTGCTGCACCACCACTACGACGCCGAGGCGCGCTTCGGCGTCACCTCGCCGCTCTTCGACCTCGTCTTCGGCACCTACCGCGTCGCGCGCAAGACGAGCACGAGCGCCGACCTGCACCGAAGGGAAATATAGAAATTTTTGATTTGCGATTTTTGATTTTTGATCGGAAGGCGACGGCGTTCGCCTGCCCTTTCAATCGCCAATCTAAAATCCAAAATCAAAAATTTCCGAGGAATGCCCCATGCGTATCGCCATCATCTCGACTTACACGCACCCGACGCGGCAGCCGCGCAAGGAGCGCGGCATCATGCAGTCGGCGGTGCCGGAACTCGTCGCCGCCCTCTGCCCCGACCACGCCGAGGTCGAGGTCTACAACGAGAAGGAGGCCGACATCCCGCTCGACCGCGACTGGGACCTGGTCTTCTTCTCCTACCTCCATTCCTACTACGAGCACACCAAAGTGCTCTCGACCCTTCTGCGGCGGCGCGGCGTCAAGACCGTCGCCGGCGGCCGCCACGCCGTCCACTTCGCCGACGACTGCGAGAACTACTTCGACGCGGTCGTCACCGGCGAGCCGGAGTCGAACGTGCCGGCGCTCGTCGCCGACTTCGAGCGCGGGCGTCTGCGGAAGCGCTACAACCTGCCCGCGCGCGGCCCCGAGGAGATCAAGCCGTACCGCTACGACCTGATAGATTTCCGCACCAACAAAATCCGCCTGCCCGGCATCGAGGCGTCGCGCGGCTGCCCCTTCACCTGCAACTTCTGCGTGCTGACGGGGCACGAGAAGTACCGCTACCGCCCGGTTCAGAACGTCGTTGACGAAATCAAATTCAAGATGAGCTGGAACCCGAACTACTTCGGGCTGCTCGCGGACGGGTTCCAGTTCCTCGACAACAACCTCGGCGGAAACCCCCGCTACCTGCGCGAACTGTGCGAGGCGCTGGCCCCGCTCAAAAAGACTTGGGGCTGCGCGCTGACCTTCAACGTGCTGAAGGACGAGGAGACGGTCAGGCTGATGGCGCGGGCCGGCTGCCGCTACGTCTACACGGGGCTGGAGTCTCTGAACCCCGACTCGATCAAGGCGATGAACAAGGGGCAGAACAAGGTCGGCGAGGTAGACAAAGTCATCAGGAGCTGTTTCACGAGCGGCATCATGCTCTCGTTCGGCCTGCTCGTCGGCTCGGACGGCGACACCCACGAGTACCTCGAACGCCTCCCCGAGTACCTCTCCGACCTGTACTACTTCAACATCACCTTCATTGGCATCGTCTGCCCCTACCCGGAGACGCCCTTCTACCGCCAGCTCGCGCGCGAGGGGCGCATCCTGCCCGGCACCGTCAGCCGCGACTACGACGGCTACACGCTCTGCCACCGCCCCCTCGGCATGGGGCCGACCGAGGTCGTCGAACACTTCCAGCGCCTCTGCCGGCAGTTGGGGAGCCTCTCGAACGTCGCGCGCCACTACCGCTCGAAGCTGCGGGCGAGCGACCTGCCCAACTACAAAAAAGTGATCCTCGCCTCGGGGCCGGAAATCCTGAGCGTGCGCAACCCCATCAAGAACGCCCGGCGCAAATACATCGCCGGCCACGACGCCATCGAGGCTTGGGACGCGCGGATGATGGAAGAGCTGGGGCTATCGCCCCAACGCCTCAGCCCGCCCCCGGCGACGGTGAGCATCGAGCGCCGTGTGGCGTGAGTAAAGCTGCTTTCAAATGAAAGGAGAACGTCAGCCGAATCCGTAGGGGCAGGGCTTGTCC
>JALZHT010000905.1 GCA_030860645.1 Acidobacteriota bacterium | reverse complement strand
GAGGTAAGTGCCGCGCTCGTTGGCGCGCACGAGGCCGGTTCGGATGCCGACTTCGCCCACGCCCGCGGCGCCCGCCGGCTGGAAGCTGACGGCCTCGACGCGCGCGCCGTCGAGGCCGCGGCCGCGGACGAGGAGGCGGACGGGGTTGATCGAATGGCCGGCCCACCAGGAGGGCGGCTCGACCTTCGTCACGGCGGGCGCGCCCTGCGCGAAACAAGACGCCGCGGACAGAAACAAGAATGAAACCGAAAGGGCGACGCGCCCGGGCAATGTCTTGGCGATGCTCATGGTTTTCCGTCGGCAGAATATTCCCCGGGCGATGAAAGAAGCGTTTCACTCATCACTCATCACCCTTCACTTTCTTTTCAACCCCACGTCTGCTTCGCCTCGTAGCTCTCGGCCGTGTGCTCGGGGCGGTCTGCGGGGCGCATCACGGGGTGGCGGCCGTAGAGTTCTGAAAGTTTGCTCAGGCGCGCGGCGTGTCCGTCCGTCAGCTCGCCCGCGCGGAAGCGCCACGCCCAGTTGCCGGAGGTGGTGGCGGGGACGTTCATGCGCGCCTCGGAGCCGCGGCCGAGCACGTCTTGCAGGGGGACGAGCGCCGTGTCGCCGGCCGACGAGAGGACGGCGCGGATGAAGTCCCAGTGAATCTCCGAGCCGTCGGACCGCAGGTAAGCGAGGGCGGTCTGCTTTTCTTTCTCGACCTGCGCGGCGCTGCGCACGGAGCCGGCCGCGGCCGGGTCTGAATGGAACCAGCCGACGGCCGTGTCGTTGTCGTGCGTGCCGGTGTAGACGACCGTGTTGCGGACGTAGTTGTGCGGCAAGTCTTTATTCGTCGCGTCGGTCGAGAAGCCGAACTGGAAGATGCGCATCCCGGGGAAGTCGAACTCGTCGCGCAGCTCGATCACGTCGGGCGTGATGAAGCCGAGGTCTTCGGCGATGATGGGGAGGCGGCCGAGTTCCGCCTTGATCGCGTTGAAGAGTTCGCGGCCCGGAGCCGTGACCCAGCGGCCGCGCTCGGCCGTCTCGTCGCCGCCGGGAATCTCCCAGTAGGCGGCGAAGCCGCGGAAGTGGTCTATGCGGATGATGTCGACGAGCGAGAGCGTGGCGCGCACGCGCGCGACCCACCAGCGGAAGCCGTCCGCGCGCATCCGCTCCCAGTCGTACAGGGGGTTGCCCCAGAGCTGGCCGGTCTTGCTGAAGTAGTCGGGCGGGACGCCGGCGACCACGGCGGGCCGCCCGCGCCCGTCGAGCCTGAAGTTGCGCGGCGCGGCCCACACGTCGGCCGAGTCGTGCGCGACGAAGATGGGGATGTCGCCGATGATCTGGATGCCTTTGCCGTTGGCGTAAGCCTTGAGGCGCGACCACTGGCGGAAGAAGAGGTACTGTTTGAATTTCACCTCTTCGACCTCGCCGGCGAGCCGCGCGCGCGCCCCCGCGAGGGCTTCCGGGTCGCGCCGGAGGAGCGGCGACTCCCACTCCGTCCACGCCACCTCGCCGCGCTCGCGCTTGAGGGAGCGGTAGAGCGCGTAGTCGTCGAGCCAGGCGGCGGCGTCCCGTTTGAATTTCTCGAACTCGGCGGCGGCCTCGCCCCCGGCCCCGGCGCGGAAGTTGGCGAACGCCCGGCCGAGCAGCGCCTCCTTGAACCCGGCGGCGGCCCCGTACTCGACCGCCTCGTCGGCAAACTCCGGCGCGCCCGCCAGGTCGTCGGGCGCGAGCAGGCCCTGCGCGACGAGCAGGTCGGGGTTGACGAGCAGGGTGTTGCCGGCGAAGGCCGAGAAGCACTGGTAGGGCGAGTCGCCGTAGCCGGTCGGCCCCAGCGGCAAGACCTGCCAGAGGTGCTGTCCCGCCGCCGCCAGCCAGTCTACGAACTGGTAAGCCTCCGCGCCGAGGTCGCCGACGCCGAAGCGACCCGGCAAGGAGGTCGGGTGGAGAAGAATGCCGCTTGTTCTTGGGAAACTCACGTCAACCTCCGAGAGCCGTGAATCGTGAATCGTCAATCGTGAATCGCGGGTGAGCTTTTCTCACCTTGAAAGACTGAGTCGCAGGCTGTGCGAAGGGCAATGGCGATTCACGATTGACGAT
>JALZHT010000904.1 GCA_030860645.1 Acidobacteriota bacterium | reverse complement strand
CCTCGATGACGAGCACGCGCACGTTCTTGTTGCGCGCCTCCGGGTACTCCGCTTCGAGGCGCGCGGCCACCGAGGTCAGCGCGGCCGAAGCCTGCTCCTCGGTCACGCCCGGCTTCAAGCGGCCGAAGACTTCGAGCCAGTGGCTGCCGCGCGCGTTGATCCAGTTGTTCGTGCCGCCGCCCAAATGCTGCTTGATCATGAGCGGCGCCCAGAACTTCATGCCCAGGGCCCACTCCGCGCCGTGGAACTCGGGCGCGGCGACGCCGACGACCGTGAGCGGGCGGCCGTTGAGCTGCACCTGCCGGCCGACGATGCCGGGGTCCGCGCCGAAGCGCTCGCGCCAGAGGCTGTGCCTGAGGAGGACGACGCCTTCGGAGCCGGGGCGCCCCTCCTCGTCCGTGAAGGTGCGGCCGCGCTCGGCGCGCGAGGCGAGGACGCGGAAGAGGTTGGGCGTGACGCGCGCGCCGGCGAGGCGCTCGGGCTGGTCGCCCTCGGTGAGGTTGAAGAACTGCGGGTGGTAGGCGGCGAGTTGCTCGAAGGCGGTGGTCTGCTCGCGCCACTCGGCGTAGTTGCCCGGCGAGACCGAGCCGCGTTGGAACGAGCCGTCAACGCCGCGCTCCCAGGCCATCACGAGGCGGTCGGTGTTCGGGAAGGAGAAGGGCCGGAGCATCAGCGCGTTGACGGCGCTGAAGATCGTCGTGTTCGCGCCCACGCCCAGCGCCACGGCGAGCACGGCCACGGCCGTAAACCCCGGGTTCTTCTTCAGCACCCGCGCCGCGAAGCGGAGGTCTTGCCAGAGAGTCAACATCGCGGAACCTCCAAGCAAGTGCAGAAGTCAGAATGCAGAATGAAAAGCAGCTTGTCTTTCCTTCTGCACTCTGCACTCATCACTCGTGTCTCAGCGCCGTCATCGGGTCGACCTTCGCGGCCCGGCGCGCGGGGACGTAGCAGGCGAGCAGGGCCACGGCCGCGAGCAGCGCGACGACGAGCGCGAAGACGCCCGGGTCGGTGGCCGAGACGCCGTAGAGCAGGCTCGCCATGAAGCGCGTCAGGGCGAGCGCCGCCGCGAGGCCGAGCGCGACGCCCCCCGCGACGAGCAGGAGGCCGCTCCCGCCGACGAGCCGGAGCACGTCCCACTTTTGCGCGCCGAGCGCCATCCGGATGCCGATCTCGCGCGTCCGCTGCGCCGCCGCGTAGGAGACCACGCCGTAGACGCCGACGGCCGCCAGCAGCAGCGCCAGCAGCCCGAACGCGCCCAAGAGAGTCGCCGCCAGGCGGGCCGGGAAGAGCGACAGGCCGAGGTGCTCCTCGATGGTCTTCACGTCGTAGAGCGGGAGGCCCGCGTCGAGTTCGCGCGCCGCGCCGCGGATCGCCCCGGCGAGCGCCGCCGGGTCGCCCTCGGCGCGCACCACCATCGTCACGTTGGCCGAGTAGCTCTGCGCGAGCGGGAAGTAGACGAACGGCTGCGGGGCCTCGCCCATCGTCCAATATTTACCGTCGCGCGCCACGCCGACGATCTGCCGGAACGGCCCCTCGGGGCTACCGGAGCTGATGCGGCGGCCGACGGCCTCGCGCACGGGGTCGGGGCCGGGGAAGAAGCGGCGCGCCAGCGCCTCGTTGACGACGACGACGGGCGGCGCCTGCGCGTCGTCCTGCGGCGCGAAGTCGCGCCCGGCCAGGAGCGCGATGCCCATCGTCGGGAAGTAGTCCGGGCCGACCGAGGCGACCATCGCCGTCGGGACGTTGGCCCCGCGCGCGGCCGGCTGGCCCTCGACGTGGACGCCGTTGGTCGAATAGTTGAGGCTCAGCGGGAAGAGGTCTGTCAGCGAGGCCGAGCGCACGCCGGGCAGGGCCTCGACGCGCTCGACGAACTGCCGGTGGAACTGCTCGCCGCGGGCCTGGTCGTAGCCCTGTTGGGCCAGCGCGTACGAGAGGACGAGGCCACCCTCGACCTCGAAGCCCGGGTTCGTCGTCTGGAGTTGGCGCAGGGCGCGCACGACGAGGCCGGCCGCGAGGAGGAGCACGAGCGAGAGCGCCACCTGCGCGACGACCAGCCCGCCGCGCAGCCGCGAGCGGCCCCGGCC
>JALZHT010000229.1 GCA_030860645.1 Acidobacteriota bacterium | reverse complement strand
GTCATACCCTCTCGCGCCCGCCGATTCCCCGCCGCGGCGCCACGCCCCGTCGGCGTGAGACGGCTTACGGCGCCGCGTATTCGGTGGTCGACAGGTGGACGTTTTCCGGGTTCAGCGTCCAGATGGAGAATCTGCCGTTCGCGTGCTGCCAGCCGATGCGCGACTGACTGTCGCCGCCGTTGCTCATCGACAAGGCCGCCCACCCGACGCTCGGCCCGTAGTCAGAGTTGCCGAGCCGGTTGCCGGCCCCGTCGACGCTCCACACACCGATTCGTCCGTCGTAGTGGTTCCACAGCAGGTGCGCCAGGTTGTCACCTCCGGCGGCGACCGCGGTGGGGCCCCAGCCGGCGAACGGCCCGTGCTCCCTGAAATCCGCCCGGCTGCCGTCGGGGTTGCAATTCCAAATAGACACCCGCCCGGTGGCCGGGTCGTTCGGCCCATTATCGTACCGCCACAGTATGCGCGGGCGGTTGTCGTAGCCGACCCCGACGCTGACCGGGCGCCACCCGGCGAACGGCCCGTGGGCGACGTAGGTGTAGCTAAAGTCGGGGTTGACCCTCCACAGGTCCGTCCGGCCGTCGGAGATGCGCTCCCACAGGACGCGGGGCCGCCCGTCGGTGCTGCCGGCGAGCCCGACCGCCTTCCACCCGGCGAAGGGCCCGTAGACGCGGGAGGCGTTTCGGCTGTTGTCCTGGTTGAGGCGCCACAAATCGATGTTCCCGCTCAGGTTCGACCACAGCAGGTGCGGGACGTTGTCCGGGCCGACGCTGACGGCGCGCGGACTCCAGCCCTTGAACGGCCCGTGCGTCACGGAGTTGAACCGGGTCGTGCCGTCCGCCGACAGCGTCCAGATTTGGGCCGCGCCGTTCGGCAGCTTCCACAGCACGCGCGTCAGGTTGTCGGCGCCGGTCGCGACCGAGACGAGGGTGGACTTCGTCACCTGAACGATGCTGGCGACGGAGGGGACGCCCTGGTCGTTGAGCAGGAACAGCATGTAGTGCCCCGGCGGGCAGACGTTGCCGTCCGCCGGCGCCCTGAGGTTCAGGCCGCCCGCGACACGCGAGACGATGGCGAGCTCGTTGAACCGCTGGTTCTGGTCGAACGAATGCGTCACCGAACCCAGGCGCACGAGCGTCGCCCTCGAAATGTTCGTGTCCGGCGTGGACACGAAGAAGGTCTGGTTGTACTGGACGCTCGGCGGGGCGTTGGTGATCTGCGGGCGCGGCCCCCTGAACAGGTACGGCGGCGAGAAGAACTCGGCGTCGTTGTAGTTATTCGCCCCGGGGAACCCGCCGCCCGCCGACATCACCCTCCCGTCCGGCAGCAGGATGGCGGTCGAGTGGTAGAGGCGCGGCTGCTTTTCGCTCGCCATCGTGGACCACCTACCACGCTTGAGGTTGGTGCCGGTGATCGCCAGGCCCGCCTCCGGGTCCCAAAGCTCGGCGACCTTGACGGGCCCGCCGCCGTTCTCGCCTCCCGTCACGAGCACCTTCCCGTCGGGCAGCACCGTCGCGTTGTTATGAAAACGGCCGTTAACCATCGAGGCCGCCGAGTACCACGTGGGGGAACCCCCATTCAAGTCGATGACCTCGGCCGTGTTGGTCGGCGGCGTCGTCGCTTCGTCAGGGGTGCCGCCGACGACCAACACCTTACCGTTGCCGTACATGACGGCCGAACCGGCGCCGCGGTGGATGGGCTGGACCCTGTTGCCGACCACGCTCCAGGCGCCGCCGACCGAAGTGTTCAGGTACTCCGTCGTCTGACCCGGCCCGGCGTAGAAGACTTGGCCGTTGGGCGCCTGGAACGTCCACGGGTAGAGGGGCAGGTCCTTACGCGCCTGGCTGAGGTCGCGCCAAGCGCCGGTCACCGGGCTCCAGACTTGCGGCAGCGAGTTGTTGTGGACGCTCCCGTCGGCCAGTTTATATGTGCCGGAGGTGACCAGCACCTCGCCGCTGCCGAGCGTGGTGTTGGTGGGGTACCAGCGCCCGGCGTTCATGTCCTGCGCGGCCGTCCAGGTGTTGTCGGCGGGGTCGAAGATGTTCGCGTGGGAAAGCCCCTTGAGGTCCTCGTACTCGTGCCCGCCCGTGACGAGCAGGCGGCCGTCCGGCAGCAGGGAGTGGCCGGCGCAGAAGAGGTTGCTGCGGCTGTTGGCGACCTTCGTGGCGACCTTGGTCGCGGGGTCCCAGACGTAGGCTTGCGTGCTGTATGCCACGTCGTTGCCGGCCGCGTCCTTGTCGCGCGACCAGAACAGCACCTTGCGGTTAGGCAGCAGGTGCAGGTGGATAGGGACGACCGGCAACGTGGTGTAGCCTGCCCAATCGCCCATCGGGGGCGTCTTGCCGGCCTTGTCCCACGTCGCCCGCCCGTCGTAGAGCGTGAAGGCCATCCCGTTAAGGGTCTTGCCTTCCAGCCCCACCATGCTCGCCGGCACTTCGAGCCGCGCCCAGCCGCCGCCCGCGGGCAGCGTGCCCATGTAGCGCCGGTTGATCGTGCCGTCGGTGCCCCAGGGGATCAGGTTCGCCCCCCAGTAGGCGCGGTGGTTCCAACCCTCCTGGTTGCTGTTCCACTGGAGCATGACTTCGCGCGGCGGGTTCGCCGGGTCGAGGTAGACGTAGGCGAACAAGCTTTCGCCCGCCGCGACCGTTAAAGTGTCGGTGGCGCCGTAGAAGTAGTGCTGGTGCGCGCCGGCGACGACGTTCGACTGGTGGGCGAGAGAGCCGGAGAACGGCGCCGGGCTCGAACCCGTCCAAGACCATCCTTCCCCGTCCCCGGCGAGGACCGCCCCGGCGGGTACGCCGTCTTCGACCCAGACCCTGATCTGCGCTGACGTCTGGGAGCTGTAGCACAGCAGAAAGAGGATGCAAGCGATGAAACGTGTCATCCACAAATGTGCGCGTGCGGATTTGCGAGGCATGTGAGTCCTTTCTAGCGGTTGAGGTGTGAGTGGGTGGGACGGGCGAGGAGCTACGGTTGAGAGTAGCTTTTCGGCGCGAATGCCTATCGCCGCTGGGCCCAATGGAAAAGAGAAGTTAAGACAGGGGTGGTGGGATGTCAAGCTGGCGGCCGACAACGTACTATCTATGAAAGCAGGGCCGGGACGCGCAGCGGGGAGTGGAGTGGAGGGGCGACAGTAAGCCACCCTTCCGCGCGCCCCGGCGGGGTGAGAGTCATGCAGCTACTGTTTCTGCTCCTGCTCCTCGTGGCCCCCTACGCGCTGCTCACGGTGGCCGGGAGGCGGTTCGGGGCTCTACGGTTGGACGCGGTCGCGAGGGCCAGGGTGGGGCTTTCGCTCTTCTTCGCCTTCACGGCGCTCGGCCACTTCGTCAGGACTGAGGAGATGGCCGCCATGCTCCCGCCGTCCACCCCCTACCGCGCCGGCCTCATCTACCTGACGGGCGTCTTCGAGCTGGCGGGGGCCGCGGGCGCGTGGGCGCCACGTCTGAGGAGGCTGACCGGCATCTGCCTGATCCTGATGCTCGTCGCCGTCCTGCCGGCGAACGTCTACGCGGCCCTCAACCGCGTGGCCTTCGGCGGGCACGAGGCGGGCCCGGCCTACCTGCTCGTGAGGGTGCCTTTCCAACTGCTCGTCGCCTGGTGGGTGTACTTCGCGGCCGTGCGGCGGCACAGAGAGGATTCATACCCTTGATGATAGTGATCGCACTGCTTATCGGCGCCGCCGCCTCGCTTGCCCTCGTCCGTCTGGCACGCTCGTACCCACCGGGAAGGGAGAGGCGGGTCTACGCCATCGGGCTGGTGATCGCGGCCCTCATCTACGTCGTCTTCGCGGCGGCCGGAGGGGCGGGCGCGCGGCGGCTCGCGTATGAAAGCCTCGGCGTCATCCTCTACGGCGCCGCGGCCTGGGTCGGTCTCCGGGGCCGGCCCCGGGTACTCGCGGCGGGCTGGGCCGCGCACGTCGCCTGGGATGTACTACTGCACCTGCGCGGCCCCGGGGCTGAATACACGCCGCATTGGTACCCGTGGCTCTGCCTCAGCTTCGATCTGGTGATGGCCGGCGCCGTGCTGGCGTCGAGCTGGCGACGGTGACCACGGCGCTTAATCTGTGATTTCTCAGGGAACTGCGACCTGCCCCGTTAAGGGTGGCGAAAGTGGAAGTGTCCGATGTGGCGCACGTAGAAGAGCAGGTAGATCGCCAGCAGGACGAAGCCGGCGGCCAGCGACAGCGCCCCCGCCCCCAGCCAGAGGCGCGTCGAACGGGTGCCCCGTCGGTCGGCCGATTCGGGTGATGCGTGCGCGGCAGGGCGCGGGGCGTCGGCCGGCACGTCAGTGTCGCCGGCGCGAGCGGCGCCGTTGATGAACACGGGGGCGATGAGGCGGTAGCCGGCCTTCGGGATGGTCTCGATGACCTCCGGCCGCTTCGGCGTGTCGCCGAAGGCGCGACGGAGTTCCGAGATCGAGCGGGCGAGGACGTGCTCGGTCACGTGCGTGCCCTCCCAGACGGTCCGAAAGAGCAACTCCCTCGTCACCAGCTCCCCCGGCCGCTCGGCCAGCACGCAGAGCACGCCCATGATCTTGGGCTGGAGCTGCACGACCCGGCCGCCGCCCTCGATGCGGTTCAGGCTGGGTCGCACCAGCCACGCGTCCCCGACGCGGAAGTCGCGGGTGAGCCCTTCTTCTCGCACGTCCGTCCCTCCAAACTTTCGTCCCGAATTTCGGATTGCTGCTGCGGCCCGTCGTAACGAGTACGACCGCCGCCCGGCCGCGGTTTCTTCCGCGCGCGCTCAGGAAAAACTCAGGAATAAATCAGGCGCGGCCGCGTCGGTCGTGGCGTACAAGCGACGTGTTCGCCCGACCACCCTTCCGAGGAGGCCCGAAGCCTTGAAGTTTATCGCCGCAACTTTAACAGCCTTTCTCCTCTGCTGCGTCTCCCTCGCGCCGCCGGCGTACTCACACGCGGCCGTCTACCGCTTCACCAATGGTCTCTGGTTCGACGGCCAAACCTTTGCGCCGAAGACCGTCTATTCCGTCAACGGCGTCCTCCGCACGAGCCACGCCGGCAAGGTGGACGAGACCTTCGACCTCGCCGGCCGCCACGTCGTCCCGCCCTTCGCCGAGGCGCACAACCACCACTTCCAGGAGGGCATGGACTACCGCGCGCAGATCAATAACCACCTCGCGCGCGGCGTCTTCTACGCGAAGAACACCAACAGCATCCCGAGGCTCACAGACCCCGTGCGCCCGCACCTGAACACGCCGGAGGGCGTGGACGTGATCTTCTCCGGCGGCGGCCTGACGGCGCCCGGCGGCCACCCCGTCCAGATTTACGACTTCCTCACGGAGAGGAACATCCTCCCCGGCATACGGAAGGCCGAGCTGGACGGCCAGGCTTACTTCGTCATCGAGTCGGAGAAGGATTTAGAGGCGCGTTGGCCGGCGGTGAAAGCCGGGCGGCCAGACTTCGTCAAGGCTTACCTCGAACACTCGGAGGAGTACGAGCTGCGGAAGGACGACCCGAAGTTTTACGGCCGGCGGGGCCTGAGCCCGGCGCTCCTGCGCGCGGTCGTGCGCCGGGCCCACGCGGACAAACTGCGCGTCGCCGTGCACGTCAACAC
>JALZHT010000228.1 GCA_030860645.1 Acidobacteriota bacterium | reverse complement strand
CCCTCCGGCTGTCATCCTCAACCTTCTCAGGCGGAGCCTACTGTCTACTGTCTACTGTCTACCGACTACTCACCTGAAGCGCTGGCCGATCTGCTCGGTGCCGAAGGTGCCGATGCCGTTGAGGCGGAAGCTGAAGACGGCGCGGTTCTCCTGGCGGACGCCGACGTTGAAGGTGTAGTTCTGCACCGTCACCGAGCAGCAGTCCCAGGTGTAGCCGAGCGTGACGACCGAGCTGACGAGTGAGGAGCTGCCCTGTCCGGGCCGGTTCTGGAAGTCGAAGAAGAAGCTCGCGCCGGTGAACAGCCCGCGGTCGCGGTCGCCGACGAAGACCGAAGGACTCCACTGCGAGCCTTGCAGCGTGCCCGGCTCGTTGCCGCGCCGGTCGCTGAACTGGCGCAGGGAGGGCGCGAGCGTGACGGCGCGCGTGTAGTAGAAGGTCTGGAAGGCTTCGACGGCGTTCAGGACGGCGACGCGGCGGCGCAGGCCGAAGCTGACGGCGAGGTCGCGCAGGCCGCCGCCCTCGCCGAGCGTGTCGATGTCGGTGCGCACGTCGGCGAAGAGGTCGCTGTCGGCGCGCACGGGCTGGCGCAGGCGGGCCTCGACGTTGAGCGGCGAGAAGCGGCGCGGGACGCCGCCGTAGGTGAAGCCGGAGAAGGTGTTGAGCGGGTAGAACTGGTTGCGCCTCCCGGGCACGAGCGCGCCGCCGAAGGTCGGGTCGAAGAAATACTTCTGCCGCAGCGTGATCGAGAGGAACTCGTAGGGCTGGCGCGCGAGCGGCGAGCGGCGCGCGCTTTCCTCCTCCTCGTCCTCGTCTTCGTCCTGCGCGGCGCGCCGCCTTTCGGCCTCCCGGCGGGCCTCCTCCGCGCGCCGGTCGACGGCGATGGGGCGGCCGAAGATGTCGTACTCCTGGACGCGGCCGCGCACGGTCTCGGTCGAGCGGCGCGAGAAGAAGCGGTTGGTGATGCCGTACTCGATCTCGTTGGTGTCGGCGACGGCGTCGGTGTTGTCGAAGCGGATGACGCGCTCGAAGTTCGAGATGCCGGCGACGCGGCGGTAGGTGAAGTACGGCTCGACGACGTGGCGGAACCAGAAGGAGCCGTCGCGGCGGAAGTTGCGCGCCAGGGCGGGCGGCCGCACGTCGAGGTTAAATTCGCCGTAGCCGCGCACGAGGTCGCGCGCGATGACGAGGCGCGTCGGGGGTTCGAGCGAGTTCGAGTAGTAGGTGCCGCGCAGCCGGGCCGTGGCGGTCAGGCCCCACCCGGACACGTCGAACGGCACGCTGAACTTCGGGTGCACGTCGAGGCGCTGGACGATGGAGGGCGTGATGATCGGGTTCTGGTTGCCCTCGGCGAGGAAGGTGAAGAGGTCTTCGACCGTCTCCTTGCGGCTGACGCCCTCCATGCTCGTCTCCAGCGAGAAGTAGAGCGGGATTTTCTCGGCGAGCGTGGCGAGCGGGCTGGGGCGCTTGTCGAGCGAGATGCCGGGGAGAGCGCGCGCGCGCACGCGCACCGTGGGGATCGAAGTGACCTGCGTGCGCGCGAGGAAGTTGAAGGAGTAGTCGCCGAAGTTCTTGTTGACGAAGACCTGCGAGCGCTCCTCGGGCGAGATGGCCTGCTGGATGGAGTCGGAGAAGATGGCCCGGAAGGCGAGGTTCGAGGTGATGTTGATGTCGGCGGCGGCGAGGAAGCCGTTCGGGAAGTAGTGGACGCCGTCTATGTAAAAGCTCGACCCGCCCTGGTCGGGGTCTTGCGGGCCGGCCTGCGCGCCGAAGATGCGATCCTTGACGGCGTAGAAGCCCATGTTGAAGTACGAGCGCGAGTTGGCGCGGGTGCGCAGGTCGGCCCCGAAGCCGAGGCCGCGGCCCGTGAAGATGTCGCTGCGGAAGGTGATGTCGGCCGAGCGCCCGAGGGTCTGGTAGTAGCCGTTGGTGATGCGGAAGCCCTTCTTGCCGGAGCCGGAGAAGGTCGGCGTCAGGAACCCCGAGGCGCGGTCGCGCGGCTTAATCGAGATCGAGGCGTAGGGGAGCCAGCCGACCGGCACGCCCTTGAGGAGGAACTTCGGCCGGCGGACGCGGACGCGGTCGGCGAGCGTGATGGTGGCGCGCGCGGCCTTGAAGCTCCACTTCGGCACCTCGTCGTCGCCGCAGGCCGTGACCTCGCCGTTGAGGACGACGACCTTGTTGCCCGAGACCTTGTCGACGCGGTCGGCCGTGAAGTAGATGATGGTGCCGTCGTCGGTCTGGTTCGAGAAGCCGGTGGAGTTCTCGAAGAACCCGGTCTTGGTCTGGTAGTTCCACTCGGCGCGCGACCCCGTGATGCGCTGGAACTCGCCCTGGTCGAAGACGACGTTGCCCTCGGCGACGACGAGGTTCTTCGTCTGGTAGACCGTCACCTTGTCGGCCTGGAGGCGGTAGATGCCGATGCGCGCGTCGACGTTCCCCTCGCTGACGATGACGCGCGCCTCCTCGGGGCCGCTGACGGTCTCCTTGTCGGCGCGCACGTCCAACTCGTCGAGCGGCTGCTCCGTCTCGGGCTGCTCGGGCTGAGGCGCGCCGTCTCCCTTCGCGGCCGTCCGCTTCGGGCGGCGGCGCGGGCGCAGAGGGGGCTGCGCCTGCGAGAGCGGGTTGACCGAGGGCGTGTCGGTGATGGGGTTCGTGACCTTGCGGTCAACGGGGTTGGTCTGCTGCGCGCGCGAGGCCGCGGGGAGCAGGAACAGGAGGGCGGCCGCAGACACAAGGAGCGTCCACGCTACGGGTCGCGGGCGGCGGAAGGGGCTGGCGCGCAAGTGTGAGCCGAAGACCTCCGGGGACGAGCAGGGACGCGTGCGCGGGGCTTCGGCCCGCGGGCCTCGGGAGAACCGTCGCGCCTTCTCGCTGAAAACGCGGCGATGCTAACACGCGCCGCCGAAGGGCGACAAGAAGACACGAAACGGCGGCGTGCCGGGGCTTTGCGTCAGAGAAGGCTCTGAGTCCCGAATTGTGGGGCAGGATTCTAATTTTCGGGCAGGCGGAATAATTCTTGGGCAAGATTTCCGGCGGGCGTATAATCGGCGGCGCGGGGCCGTGGCGCTTCGGCGCGTGTATTGTTCGGGCTGCGGCCCGATGCGCCTCCGAGTGAGGTGGCCTACCCCTTTACGCTGGTCAGTGAAAGCCTGACACACGGCCCCGCGCGGCTAGAGCAAGTTTCCAAGACAATTCAAACAGGGGCGGACGGGATAGGCAGGATAAGAGAACAAAATCTATATCCTGTCCATCCCGTCCGCCCCTGTTAATTTCTTTCGTCAGCGCGGGCCGGGGACTCGCCCGGCCCCTGTCTCAAACTCGGAAGCCGGGTTTAGGGCTTGGTCGAGGTGGAGATGATGTCCGACCACTCGCCGACCGGCTCGTCGCGCTCAAGGAAGCGCAGGCGGTACTCACGCACCTCGGGCTTGCCCGTTTCGAGCGGGGGCCGCGTGTCGGTGTACGGGCTGAAATTGTCTGTCCCGAGGCGGCTCCACGTAGTCTCACCCGCGCGGCGACCTTCGATGAGGACACCGTCGAAGCCCGACTTGCTAAATTCGATTTTGACCTCGCCGCCGGGCAGCGCCGAGGCTTTCGCGGTCGGCTTGGAGGGGCCGGCGGGCGCGGCCGAGTCGTCGCCGCTGATGCCGAGGTCACGGCCGACGGATTCGTTGTAGTTGGGCGAGGCTTTGATACGCGCGACGAGTTGGCGCACGCGCGGGAGGATGCCGGGCGCGACCACCGGCGGGTGCGGCCCCGTGGCCGGCGCGACCGGGACGGGCGGCGGGGCTGCCCCCACGGGGCCGTCCTTGAGGAGATTCTTATAGGCGGTGCGCGCCTGTAAGGCCGCCTGGTAAGTGGGGACGAGGTCGCCGACGAGGTACTGGAACACGGCGGCGTCGCGCAAGAGGTCGTCCACCACCTCCGGGTTAAAGCCGAGGGCGGTCGAGTGTGCGGTGAAGCTGGTAGCGAAGTTGTTGAGCCAGACGGCCAACTCAGGTTCCGTGCGCGGGATTGCCATACGGGTTGCTCCTTTGGTGGATGAGGTCTGAGGTGACAGAGCAGTGAGGTGAGGGGCGGCGCGAGGCAGCACGCTTCCGGTCAACAGTTACCCGCGTGTCAGGAAGGCACCCGAGGGTGGGTCGCGGCACATCAGGTGGGTCTCGACGGCTGCGGACTCAGATGCGGCCCGGATTCTATCTCCCGCCGCCGCCACTGGCAAGCACTTTTAATCCCCGCCCGCCGCCCCGCAGAACCGTTTTGCAGCCCCGCAGAATCATTCTGCAAGCTCGCAGCACGGTTCTGCGGGCCGCGGAATCATTCTGCGAGGCTGCAAAACGGTTCTGCGGGCCTGCAAAACCGTTCTGTGAGGCTGCAAAACACTCTGCACACCTGCAAAACGGTTCTGCGTGCTCGCAGAATGATTCCGCGGCCCCGCAGAATGGTTTTGCGAGGCCGCAGAATGATTCTGCGGGGCCGCAACAGTGGAATTTGCCCAATAAATCAGCGGGTGTATAATCCGAGGCGTCCGCACGGGCGCAGTGGTGGCCCGGTGCGACCTCATATCCACCTATATGAGAAGCGGGCGGCGGGGCCACCTCCCCGCCGCCCTCGCCGTTTTAGGTTCTGTGCCTCGGCTTGGCGGGCAGCTTATCCGGCAGATCGAGCGCGTCGTCTATCAGCACCTCCACGCACACCCCGGCGACGCGAGCATACCTTAAAAGGACGGGCAGGGGCGGTTCTCCCTTGCCCGTTTCGTATTCTGAGATTCGGCTTTGGGTGAGGTCAACTCCCAATTCTCTGATTAATTCGTTTTGGGAAAGGCCAAGCTTTGCCCGAAGCTGGATAAGCTTTTCGGTAAGTCGTTTCGGTTTAAGACGCGGCCCCCTTGCCATCAGGAGTTGCCTCCTGATAGAAACGCGTTGCGCCTAAGCGAAACTTCGATTAGAATGCGAGTGCGTAACTTGTCCGCCGTGAGTCTCCCGTGCTCAACGGCGGCGCTCATCACTCCCTTGAGGTTGAGGCCGAGCTACGCATCCGACCGTCGCCGTAGTTTTCAAAGACTGGAACGCGCGGAATATACCACAAGGAGCCTCACGCGCATGGGCATTTTAGTCAGGGATTAAAGACAGGGGTGCGTGAGAGGTGCGCACCCCTGAGCACGCCCGCCTCCGAGACAAGAGGGCGGGTCTGTGCCGCGGGGCCGCGCGCGTCCGGGCGGGCGTGCGCGACCCCGGCGTATTTTTTGGGCAGACTTACCTCTCCTTGTTCACTCCCGCCTTACCGACCGCCGCGCCCCGCTTGGTATTATCCTGCGCGTGACCGAACGGCCGTCGGAGAGTCTGCGCCTGATGGTGGTGGCGGGCGAGGAGTCGGGCGACGCGCACGCGGCGGCGCTGGTGCGTGCGCTGCGCGAGAGGGCGCCGGGCGCGGCCTTCGAGTTCTTCGGCTCGACGGGCCGGCGGATGCGTGAGGCGGGCGTCGAGTCCGTGGTCCGCGAAGATGACCTCGCCATCACCGGGCTGCTCGAAATCGGCCGGGCGCTGCCGCGCTTCCTCTCGGCCTACCGCACAC
>JALZHT010000903.1 GCA_030860645.1 Acidobacteriota bacterium | reverse complement strand
CGGTTTCGAGCGCGCCGTCAATGTCGACGGCCTCGACGTGCGAGGGCGGCGGGCCGCCGCGCTTGACCTGCTCGGCCTGCTCGTAGGTCAGCCCCAGCTCCTTCTGCAACAGCGCCGTGTACTGGTGGCCGCCCACCGAGACGTCGCGCGTGAAGACGCTGCGGACGCCCTTCACGATGTTGATGTTCATCGTCGAGGCCCCGACGTTTAAGAGCGCGACGACCAGCGAGTCGTGCGGCTCGTAGTTGACCTCGTAGCAGTTCTGGAGGGCGAAGGCGTCCACGTCGATGACGGTCGGCTGCTTGCCGGCGAGCTGGATGGCCTGGCGGAGGTTGGCGATGAAGTCGCGCTTGCAGGCGGCCATCAGGACGTGGAGCGAGTCGGCGCCGGAGCCGACCACCTGGTAGTCGAGGCTGACGTCGGAAATCTCGAACGGGATGTGCTCCTCGGCGTGCCAGTCGATGGACTCCTCCAACTCCTCGCGCGTCATCTGCGGGACGATGATGTTCTTGACGATGACGCTGCTGCCGGAGACGCCGGCCACCACCCGGTCGTTGCGGAACTGGTGGCTGCGGAAGATGCCGGCGATGACGTTCGAGACGTCGTTCAACTCCATGATCTGGCCGTCGACGACGGTGTCGGGCTGGAGCCCCTCGAAGCCGAGGTTGACGAGCGAGAGCGCGTTCAGCTTGCCCGTCAGCTCGACCGCCTTGACCGAGCTGGAGCCGATGTCGAGGCCGACCAGCCCCTTCTTGCCGGTGTTTCTTTTGAACATAGGCTAACTGTTCCTTGCCGTGTGGCTGAGTCTGCTGCGGTGGAGCTGACGGAGGCGGGCGCGGGCGCGCCGGACCCGGTCGTGAGTGGCGCGCCGCTGCGGGGTGCGCGCGGGGGCGTCGGCTGGTTTCATCTCGGGCTGGGTCACTTTCGTTCGGAGGCGGGGCATCGCAGACTTCTCGTGCGTGCGCCCCGGGCGGGAGGGTTTAGCGGCGGGCGCGTCGGCTGTGGGTCTGTCGGTCCGAGAAGAGGAAGGTGTCGCGTCTCGGAGAGTGAGCGTCGGTGTCGCTCGGGTGCGGCTCAAAACATCTCCCCTTCGGCAACCCGGCTGAGTCGGCGACGACCGCCCCGACTCCCGTGGCTTTGCGGCCTACGCTCGCGCGTAGTGTGCGTTTATCGGTTGAGTTTCAAAGGCGGCGAGACTGGTTTGACGCGAACGGGTGTCGCCGCATGGCCTTCGACGGCGCGGTTCTTTCAAACCCACTCAGTCGGCGAACGGGCGAACCGCCCCGGCCACTTGCAACTATAGAACAGCCCTCGGGAATCTGTCAATCACTATTTTGCATCGTTTAACTTTAATTATTCATACGTTTACGGCCACTTTCTGGATTATTCAGAAGTGCTTTCCAGAAATCGCGGGTTCGTTCAAGGGGTACGCCGTCAACTCTTCTTCGCGTTTCTGTCGGCCAAAATCACGGCCGCTGATTCGGAGTCGCGCGTCTTGCCCCGCGTCAAAGTCGGCGGTTAGGATGAGGGCTTATGAGATTCACGCGCAAAGCGCTGCTCGCCTTCGCCCTGCTGGCGCTCGCCGCCGGGGCGTGGCTCTGGTGGAACCGGCCCGTGAGGGTGGACATGGCGGGTTACGTCCCGGCCGACGCGGTCGTCTACCTCGAAGCCAACAGCCTCACGGAGATCGCCGGCGGACTGGCCTCGACCGAGGCGTGGCGCGAGTTCGCGCTGGCGGCGGGCGTCGAGAAGAGTTGGGCCGGCGCGGGGTGGCTGGGCCGTGTGGCCGCGCTGACGGGGCTAGGCTCGGGCGAGGCCGTGCTGCTTTCGCGCGCGCAGTTGGCGGTGGCGGTGCTCGGCTTCAAGGCTGAGGAGGAGTCGGAGACGGCCATCACGTTCGCGCCGCGCGTGGCCGTCGTCGCCGAGACGCACACGGGCGACTGGCGCGCGCGGCCGGCCGTCGAGAAACTGGTCGGCGACTTCGCGCGGCGCTCCTTCGGCGAGCCGCGCGTCGAGCGGAAGGAGTTGGACGAAGTGCCGGCGGTCGTCTGGGACGAGCCGGGGGGCTCGCGGCGCAGGATCGTCG
>JALZHT010000902.1 GCA_030860645.1 Acidobacteriota bacterium | reverse complement strand
GCCGCCCGCGGCCCGCACCAACCTGACGCCGAGCGCCTTCAGCCCTTCGGGGAGTTTCGTCATGAAAGGCTCGTCGAAGGCCGCCGTGGCTTCCTGCGCGACGTTGCCGCGCTCGGCTTCGGTCGTCCGCATGGCGACGACGCGGATGCTGCTCTCGTCGCCGTCGTCGTCTTCGGGCGCTTCGGGGATGCGGCCGTGCTCGCCGTCGCCGAAGGTGACTTCGCCCGTGAGCGGGTCGAGGCGGAAGTGCGCGTCGGCGGGGCCCGAGGAGTCGAAGTCGTCAACGCGCTCGAAGTCGCGCCAGCGCGTGCCGGCGGGCGCGGTCGTCAGCTCGACCGGGCTGGCGGGCGTTTCGAGCGGGGCCGCCGCGCAGTTCGACCCGAGCGTGAAGCTCACGAGGCCGGAGATGGTGCCGCCCGCGTCGGCGCTCGCCTCGTACTCGAACGAGGCTTGCTCGCCCGCGCCCATGCGCCCCTGCGTGTGCACGCGACCCGCGGGCGGGAGGCGCACGCCGCCGCCGCCCGTCTCGGTCACGACCACCTGACAAAGCTCCTGCCTCGCCTCCAACTCGACCCTCACGGGGAACCTCTCGCCCGGCGGCACGCGCGCCGGCGCCGTGCGCCTGAAGCGGAGCAGGCACTCCGCCTCCGCCTCGCGCGTCGTCGTCGTCCGCTCCTGCGCCCTCTCCCTGACCTGAAGGGCGAAGCCCTCGGGCATGACGGCCGCGCGTTCGAGGGCGAAGGACTGGTTCGGCAGTCCGTTGCTGCGGCCCAGGTTGCGCGCCTCGGCGAACTCGGGCAGGCACGAGATGAGGCGGAGGTTGCCTGCGCCCGCGGGCGGGACGCGCCCGCGCTCGCCGTCGCCGAAGACGACTTCCGCGCGCGCCGCCGCCGGGTCGCGCCGCAGAACGTAGTGAGGGTCGGACGGGCCCGAGCCGGCGAAGTCGTCCCTCGGCTCCCAGTCGCGCCAGCGCCCGTCCTCTTCGCGCACCTGCACGAGGTTCTCGCCGAAGACGGCGAGGAAGCTGTCGGCCGTCAGGCGCTGACCCGCGCGCCCCGTGCCGTCGAAGTGCGCGACTTCGCTGAAGGTCTCGCGCTGGAGTGTCGGCACCGTGTTGAGGCTGATGTTGGCGACCTGCGGCGCGACCTCGTAGCCGGCCCCGGAGACGGTCGCGCGCAGCCAGTACAGCTCCTCGTTCACGGGGTGGAGCGTCGAGACCTTCATGTCCGGGGGCGCGACGAAGAAGATGCGCCCGCTCTGCGAGAGCATGAGCGTCTCGTCGCCCTTGAGCCTCAGGAACTCCGACTCGGCGAGCGGCCTGAGATCGGAGAGCTTCGTCGCGCGGCCGATGGTGTCTGAAACGAAGCGCCGCGCGGCCGCGCCGAGCTGTTGGAAGGCGCCGAGCCGCCCGACCCCGGCGGCGAGTCCCCTCACGTCGCCGGAGCAAAGCGGGTCGGACTCCGCGCGCGACTCGGCGAGGGCCGAGAGGAGAGGGCCGACCGCGGTCGAAAAATCGAGCGGAGTCCAGGTGCCTTTCGCGCCGTCTTCCCGGAGGTACTCCCAGGTGAGGGAGGCCGAGGGGATGGGTTCGGGCTGCCCGCACCCGTGGCCGCCGCGCGCCACGGGGTAGTCCTCGCGCAGCGTGAAGGAGAGCGCGAAACGCTCGCCCGCGGGGAGCGGGGGCCCGCCGCTGTAGACCCTCCGCCGGCCGTCCTCCTGCCTGACGGCGAACGACGCCTGCTCGCCCCCCGAGGCCGCGAGCGAGAGCGCCGTCTCCTTGTCGTCCAGGGCGAGCGTGAGCGACCTCTGGCCTGCGGAGACGGTGACGAGGCGCTTGCCGTTCTTGATGACGCGCGCGCGCCTGACCCACGTGAGCTTCATGACGCGCTCCAGGTAGCCGAGCAGCCGCTCGTTCTCCGCGCCCGCGGCGCCCTCGCCGCCGACCTTCTCCCACTCGAAGACGTAGACGCGGCCGAGCCCCACGTAGAGCTTGCTCCCGGCCTCGGCCCCCTCGCCGAAGGCGTCGTAGTAAAGCCCTTCGAGCCGGTTGGCGTCCGTCTGCTCGCGGAGCCCGGAGGCCGTCGCCG
>JALZHT010000227.1 GCA_030860645.1 Acidobacteriota bacterium | reverse complement strand
CAAAGCGCCCGTCAAGAAGAAGGAAGAGGGGCCGAAGCCCGAAGACGCCTCCGCGCACCCGCTCGCCAAGCGCCTGCGCGGGAAGTTCGCCGACGCCGTCACCGGCGCGTTCACGTTCCTCAACCAGCTCTCGGTGCACGTCAAAGCGGAGTCAATCGTCGAGGTCTGCCGCGCGCTGCGCGACGACGCCGAGACGCCCTTCGACTACCTCTCCGACCTGACCTGCGTCCACTGGCCCGAGCGCGACGAAGCGCCCTTCGAGATCGTCTACAACCTCTACTCGACCTCGAAGAACGAGCGCGTGCGCCTGAAAGTGGCGGCGGGCGAGGGCGAGGGCGTCGAGAGCGTGACCGGCGTGTGGCCCGCGGCCAACTGGATGGAGCGCGAAGTCTTCGACCTCTTCGGCGTCCGCTTCCGCAACCACCCCGACCTCCGGCGGCTGCTGCTGCCGCCCGACTGGGACGGCCACCCGCTGCGCAAGGACTACCCGCTCGAATTCATGGAGAACGAGTGGACGGTGCGCCACCTGCCGGAGTTCTCGAACGTGCAGCAGGAGCAGCTCGCGCAGCGGCGCGCCTACGGCCTCGAAATCTTGCAGACGCCCGACGAGCGCCGCGTCCGCGAAATCTTCCGCGCCGACCGCGAGGTCTTGCCGAAGGAGCACAAGTAAGCCCGATGCACCCGAAAGACCTCGCCGCCAGGTATGAAGTGAAGGTCTTCGACGCGCCCGCGGCCGCCGAGGCCGCCGGCTTCACGCTCGGCCAGCGGATGGCCCCGCGTAACGTCTGGAACCGCGACAGCGCCGCGGCCGCCGTCCTCTACGATTTAATCGGCAAGCGCAAGCGCGGCGAAGTCTCCGACATCGCCCTCGTCCTCGAAGTGGGCGGCGTGACGGGAGCCTTCAAGAAGGAGTGATGAGTGCAGGGTGCAGGGTGCAGAATTAAAACCGCTTCTTTAATTCTGCACCCTGCACTCTGACTTCTGCACCGGTTGTTATGCACCAGATAGAAGTCGCGACAACTCAGGAGACCTTACTCGACAGCCCGGAGATGGTCTTGAACATGGGGCCGCAGCACCCCTCGACGCACGGCGTCCTGCGCGTCATCCTGCGGCTCGACGGCGAGACCGTCATTGACCTCGACTGCGACATCGGCTACCTCCACCGCGGGATGGAGAAGATCGCCGAGAACCGCCTGTACCCGATGATCGCGCCCTACTGGGATCGGCTCGACTACATCGCGGCCGTCTCGAACGGGCTGGTCTGGGTCGAGACGGTCGAGCAGATGATGGGGCTGGAAGTGCCGCCGCGCGCGCACTACATCCGCGTCATCCTGACGGAGCTGAACCGCATCTCGTCGCACCTCCTGTGGCTCGCCACGCACGGCCTCGACATCGGCTCGTTCACCGTCCTGCTGTGGGCCTTGCGCGAGCGCGAGGAGATTCTGAAGATTTTCGAGCAGCAGTTCGGCGCGCGCCTCACCTGCCACGCGTGGCGCATCGGCGGGATGCCGAACGACGCCTACGACGGTTTTACGGAGGACGTGCGCCGCTTCACCGACAACTTCCCGAAGCGGATTGACGAGTACGAGACGCTGCTCTCGGAGAACCGCATCTGGCTCGGCCGCACCGTCGGCATCGGCGTCATCTCGGCCGCGGACGCGATTGCGATTGGCCTGTCCGGCCCGTCTTTGCGCGGCTCCGGCGTCGCGTGGGACATCCGCAAGAGCCGCCCGTACGCGGCCTACGCCGACTTCGACTTCGACATCCCCGTCGGCGAGAACGGCGACACCTACGACCGCTACCTCGTCCGCCTCGAAGAGATGCGCCAGTCGCGCCGCATCATCCAGCAGGCGGTCGAGCGCCTGCCCGACGGCCCCGTCAACGCCAAGATTCCGAAGGTCATCAAGCCGCCGGCCGGCGACTACTACCACTCGATTGAAGGCCCGAAGGGCGAGATCGGCTGTTACCTCGTCTCCGACGGCACGAGCCGCCCGCACCGCGTCCGCGTGCGGCCCCCGTGCCTGATAAACTTGCAGGCGCTCCGCCAGATGTGCGTCGGCCACCTCGTCGCCGACGTCGTCGCCATCATCGGCACGCTCGACATCGTGCTCGGGGAAATAGACAGATAGGTTTTGGGTGTTAGGTGCTGGGTGCTGGGTTTTATTCTTCCCCAGCACCTAACACCCAGAACCCGGCACCCTTCTTATGAACGTCATCCGCCTTCCCGTCCTGAAGATGACGCGCGAGGCTTTCGCGCCGTACGGGATTCTGCTCGACAGCCGCGGGTCGGTGGAGGTGGACTTCGGCCTCGGCGTGCCGTGCCTGACGGGCGCGACCGCCGAGCCGCGGGCCTTCCGCTTCGGGTTCATGGCGCGCCACCGCCACACGATGCAGGTCTTCTCGCCGCTCGCCGCGTCGCAGGCCGTCATCTGCGTCGCGCCGCCGAACGGGCGCGAGGCCCCGGACGTGGACAAGGTGGTCGCCTTCCGCGTCGAGGGCCGGCTCCCGTACGCCTACTACCGCGGCACCTGGCACACGCCGCCCTTCGCCCTCGGCGACTGGTACTCCTACCTCGTCGTTGACCGCAAGGGCACGCTCGAAGACGACTACGAGCTGGTGGATTTGAAGGCGACGCGCGACTGCGTCTTCGAGATTGACGTTTGAGCCGAGAAATTTCGCCACCCACCTTTCGGGAACTGCCTACCCAAGCAGCAACTCCGAAGGAGGGAGAGATGAACCCAGATCGTTCGACCGAAATTCTTAACTACCTGACCGCCATCATCCGCGACGTGGGCGACTTCCGTCAGGAAACGAGGTCGCGTCTGGACTTGCTCGAAACCCACGTCAAAGTGCTGCAAGCCGATGTCGGGGAACTCCGAAGGCATTCCGAGGTACTCGACGCGCGCGTGGAAAGGCTCGACGTGCGGATGGAGAGATTCGATGCCCGCATGGAGAGGTTCGAGGGGGCGCTCGATGACATGCGCAGGAGTGTGCGGCTCCTGAATCATAAGTTTGAGGCTGTGTCGGAAGAGACGGCGGAAACGAGGGCGGGGAACCGCGGCCTGGAGAAGAGGGTCGAGGCCGTCGAAAAGAAGGTTGGGGTGACTGACGACGTATGATGACGCTCGCGCTGTTCGCGCCGCCGAATTTCATTGACGGCCTCCTGCTGCGCTTCTTCAGCGAGGAGACGGTGAACTACGTCGTGTGGCCGTTCATCCAGATCGGGCTGGTGGTGTCGCTCGTCGCCTTCTGGGCCTTGTACGCGAGCTACCTGGAGCGGAAGATTTCGGCCTTCATGCAGGCGCGGCTCGGGCCGATGCGGGTCGGCAAGTGGGGGCTGTTGCAGCCCATCGCCGACGCCATCAAGCTGCTCACCAAAGAAGACCTGATGCCGGAGAAGGCCGACCCGTACATCTTCCGGTACGCGCCCTACATCGCCGTCGCCGCCGCCTTCGTCACCTTCGCCGTCGTCCCGTTCGCCCCGGACTGGGGCGTCATCACCGACGTTAACATCGGGCTGCTCTTCGTCCTCGCCATCTCCTCGGTCGGCGTGCTCGCGCTCATCCTCGCCGGCTGGTCTTCGAACTCGAAGTACGCGCTGCTCGGCGGCCTGCGCTCGTCGGCGCAGATGGTCTCCTACGAGGTGGCGATGGGGCTGGCGCTCATCGGCCCGCTGATGTTCGCGCGCACGCTCTCGCTGTCGGGCGTCGTCACGGCGCAGGCCGCCGACTCGGTCTGGTTCTTCCTCTACCAGCCGCTCGCCTTCGCCCTCTTCTTCGTAAGCGGCGTCGCCGAAAATAACCGCGCCCCGTTCGACCTGCCCGAGGCCGAGTCGGAACTGGTCGCCGGGTTCCACACGGAATATTCGGGCATGCGCTGGTCGCTCTTCTTCATGGCCGAGTACGCGGCGATGGTGGTGGTCTCGGCGGTGGCCGTGGCCGTCTTCTTCGGCGGCTGGTACTTCCCCGGCGTGCTGCGCCTCGCCGGCGGCTACAACAACCTCTACGTCCTCCTGAGCCTCGGCGTCTTCCTCCTGAAGATGGCGGTGCTGCTCTACGTCTACTTCTGGGCGCGCTGGACGTTCCCGCGCTACCGCTACGACCAACTGATGGATTTGGGCTGGAAGTGGATGATCCCGGCCGCGCTCATCAACATCGTGTGGACGGCGCTGACGGTCTTCGCCGTCCAGGCGCTCGACGGCTGGCGCGGGCTTGACACGGTCGAGTCGCTCGGGCGCGGGCTGAACCTGACGCCGGCGGGCAAGGGCGTCGCCGTCGCCTTCGGGTGGGGCGGCGTGCTTCTGGCGGCCGCCGCGCTCTCGGCCATCAACTGGCGCTCGCGCGACTTCAACCTGCGGAAGCAGCGCAGCCGCGTGCGCCTCGTCAACGCGCCGAAGGGCGCGCCGGCGGTCGCCGTCAAAGCGCCCGCGGAAGGATAAGGAATTTGCGATTTTAGATTTTTGATTGGCGATTTAAAGGAAAAACTGAAGACCGATGGCTGCCAACCGCAAATCAAAAATCAAAAATCAGAGGATTGATTTATGCCGCTCGTACAAGTCCCGCAGCCGACGTGGAGGGAGAAGCTGAAGCGCTTCTTCCTGGTCGATCTGATCGAGGGGTTGAAGCTGACGCTGAAGTTCAACATCGGCGCGCTGCGGGACAAGGACGCGGTGCGCGGCTACGGGATTTACACGGAGCAGTACCCGAAGGTGCGCCCGCAGGTCGCGCCGCGCTTCCACGGCGCGCCGCGCCTGAACATGGACCCGGAGACGCACGAATCCCTGTGCATCGCCTGCAACCTCTGCGCGCTGGCCTGCCCCGAGGACTGCATTGACGTGATCCCGATGGACATCGAGATGATGGTCGGCGGCAAGCCGCGCAAGAAGAAAGTCCTCGACGAGTTCATCTTCGACACCTCGCGCTGCATGTTCTGCGCCCTCTGCCAGGAGGCGTGCCCGACCGCCTGCCTGGAGCTGACGCAGGAGTTCGAGCTCGCCACCTACTCGCGCGCCGGCTTCGTCTGGAACCGCGAGATGCTGGAGCAGGGGCGCGAGACGCGGAAGTTCGAAGCCTGAAGCAATTTTAGATTTTTGATTGGCGATTGGAGAGGGACTGCTCGACTCGCCCGACGCGCCAATCAAAAATCAAAAATCAAAAATCCTATGGTTCTCTCCGGCTGGGAATCGGTCTTCTTCTGGGTCTTCGGGCTGGCCGCGCTGGTGGCGGGGCTGTTGACGATCATGGCGCGCAACGCCGTGCACTCGGCGCTGTTCCTGATCTCGGCGCTGGTGTCGGTGGCCGCGCTCTTCGTGCTGCTCGGGGCGGAGTTCATCGCGGGCGTGCAGATTCTGGTCTACGTCGGCGGCGTGATGGTCCTGTTCCTCTTCGTCATCATGCTGGTGAACGTCAGCGCCGAGGAGCGCGAGGAGGAGCGGCTCTTCAACCACACGCCGCAGGTGGCCGCGGCCGTCGTCTTCTGCGCGCTCCTGGGCTTCGGCCTCATCTCGGTCATCAGCCTCGCCGCCGGGCAGTTCGACGCGCCGGGCGGCGACGCGGGGCTGAGCGTGGAGGAGCGCGCCGCGGCGCAGAGGCTGGCG
>JALZHT010000901.1 GCA_030860645.1 Acidobacteriota bacterium | reverse complement strand
AGCCGGAGACGCCCGCGCAGGAGCCGACGCCCGCCGCCCCCGAGGAGAAGGAGCGAGACCCGCGCGCCGACCTCGAAGAGTTGTTCGAGCGGGCGCGGGGCGCGACGCACTACGAGGTGCTCGGCGTCGCGCGCTCGGCGTCGCCCGACGAGGTCAAGCGCGTCTACTACACGCACGCGCGCCGCCTCCACCCCGACCGCTTCCGCCGCGACACGGACGAGCCGATCCGCCAGCAGATTGACGCCGCCTTCGCCAAAGTCACGCAAGCCTACGAGGTGCTCAAGGACGCGCGCCTGCGCGCCGCCTACGACATGAAGCTCCCGCCGCCCGGCGCCGGCCTGAAGTCGGAGCGCGGCCCGGCCGACGAACCGCCCTCGCCCGCGCTCTCGAAAGAGTCGGCGCAACTGGCGCGCGCCGAGGAGGCTTTCCAGCAGGGCTTGGCCGCCTTGCAGAAGAACCAGGTCGCGGCGGCGCGGCGGAGCCTGGGCGAGGCGGCGCTGCTCGGGCCACGCCAGGCGCGCTACCGCGCCTACTACGGCCGCGCCCTCGCGCGCGACAAAAGCTCGCGCCGGCAGGCCGAGGCCGAATTGCAAGCCGCCATCTCGCTCGACGAGAAGAACCCCTCCTACCGCGTCATGCTGGCCGAGCTTTACCAGGAGCACGGCCTGCGCCACCGGGCCGTGGGCGAGTTGGAGCGCGCCCTCCAGCTCGACCCCAAAAACGCCGCCGCCCGCCGCCTCCTCGAACAACTCCGCGGCGCGAAGTGACTCCGCCAACGGCCGCCCGCTGTCGTATAATCCCCTCGCCCACCGACATCCTTGACGGGGGCCGGAACCCATGACCGACGAAGAACGACAGCGGCAGATGGATTTTATCGTTGACCAGCAGGCGCAGTTTACCGTCCGACTCGACCAACTGGCTGAAAAGGTGAACTCGCTCGCTGACTCACAACTACGGGCCGAGGAGCGCTGGACGAAGACGGAAGGCGGCATCCGCGCTCTGCTCGCCATCGCCGAGCTACACGAACAGGAGATCAAGGCGCACGAGTTACTGATCTCCGCGAACAGCAGACAAATTGCGGCCAACACTAAACAGATCACGTTGCTGCAAGAGGCCGGGCGTGAGAATGAGGAGCGCCTGAACGTTTTTATTAACACCGTCGCACGTCTCATCAGCGAGAGGCGCGACGGCGGGCCTCGGCAGGGTTGAAGCGGTTGGCGACGGGAGGGCGGGGTTACGGTCGGCTCCGCCCTCTTCGTTTGTGCGGGGGCGAAGTCGGCGCTGGCGGCTTTGAAGTTTGGGCTTTGAACTTTAAACTCTGGTCTTTATGAAAATCGAATTTGCCGAGAGCGAGCGCACGGCGGGCGAGGCTTTCCTGCGCCTGGCGGCCGCCGTGGACGAGTTCGAGGGCTACGCGCACCCGCACGCTTCGCGCGTGGCGCGGCTCGCCGACGCCACGGCCGCCCGCTTCCGCCTCGCCCGCGCCGACCGCTCCGCGCTCGTCTTCGCCGCGCTGCTGCACGACCTCGGCGAGATGTCGATGCGGCGCGAGTACATCGCCCGGCGCGGGCCGCTCAGCGAGGAGGAGCGCATCGACCTGGCGCGCCACCCCGTCATCGGCGAGCAGGACGCGGCGCGCGCCGGGGCCGACCGCGGCGCGCAGCTCCTCGTGCGCTGGCACCACGAGTGGTGGAACGGCGCGGGCTACCCGGACGCCCTGCTCGCCGAGCAGGTTCCGCTCGAGGCGCGTATCCTGCGCGTCGCAGACTCGTACGCCGCGCTCACCGACGAGCGCCCCTGGCGCCCCGCCGGCACCGAGGCCGAGGCGCGCAAACACCTCACGCTCTGGGCGGGCCTCGAGTTCGACCCGCAGGTCGTCCGCGCCTTCCTCTCGCTCGAAGGCCTGGCCGAACTGCGCTCCTACGCGCGCCCCGCCGCGCCGCCGGAAACAGTTACGGCTTCACACGAAACTTCCCCCCCGTCCGCCTCTGACGGACAGCAAGCGCGGACGACCGCACCATCGCCCGAACAGGGGGCGGCCGCGCAGGGCGAGGCGAGACAGACGTCAGAGACGGCCGAGGCGGCGCAATCGAG
>JALZHT010000012.1 GCA_030860645.1 Acidobacteriota bacterium | reverse complement strand
CCCACGTCTCGCAATTCAGCCCGGCGACCATCATCACGGGGCTGGTCGCGCTCGGCGTCCTGTTCGGGCTGGAGCGGACGCGGCTCGCCACGCTCTCCACGCTCGTCGCGCTCGTCGTGCCGACGCTCGCGGTGGCCCTCCTGGGGTGGGAGGGCGTCGAGCGCGTCGCCGACGCCAGCCCCATCCCGCGCGGCGTCCCCGTGCCGGCGCTGCCCGACCTCGCGCTCTTCACGCCCGAGTTGTTCCTGTCGGCGTTCGCCCTCGCGGTCGTCATCGCCGTGCAGGGCGCCGGGGTCAGTCAGAGCGTGAAGAACCCGGACGAAAGCCCGATTGACCCGTCGCGCGACCTGCTCGCGCAGGGGGCGGCCAACGTCGCCAGCGGACTCCTTTCCGGCATCCCGGCGGGCGGCTCGGTCGGGCAGACGGCGCTCAACGTGACGGTCGGCGCGCGGAGCCGCTGGGCCGGCGTGCTGCACGGCGTCTGGATGTTAATCATCGTGCTGCTCGTGCCGGGGCTGGTCGGCCAGGTGCCGCACGCGGTGCTGGCCGCGCTGATGATCATGGCCGGCATCAGCGCCGTCAACTTCCGCGAAGCGCGCTCGATCTGGAACACCGGCGGGGCGGCGCGCTGGTCGATCTCGGTGACCTTTCTGGCGACGCTGGTGCTGTCGATTCCGCTCGCGGTCGCCGCCGGGGTGTTGCTGACCGTCGTTCTTTATCTCAAATCGTCGGCGAGTGACGTGAGGGTGCGGAAGCTAATTCGGTCGGAGAGCGGGCGCGTCGCCGAGAGCGAGCCGCCCGACCGGCTGCCGAGCGACGCCGTGACGGTGCTCGACGTTGACGGGAGTCTGTTCTTCGCCGGGGCGCGCACGCTCGCCGACGCGCTGCCTACACCGGCGCACGCGACGCGCCCCGTGGTGGTCTTGCGCCTGCGAGGGTACACGAGTGTGGGCGCGACTCTGATCGAGGTGCTGGACAACTACGCCGACGCGCTCGCAGACGTGGGCGGGCGGCTGTACCTGAGCGGCGTGGACGAGGAGGTAGGCAAGCAGTTGCGGCGCGCGGGCAAACTCGACCTCGACCGCGTCGTACACCTCGTCCCCGCCGACGCCGTCTTCGGCGCTTCGACCGAGCAGGCGGTGGCGCACGCTAGCGCGTGGCTCGGCGGCACGCAACACGATTCACCGCCGGCGGGGAACGAGTAAGCCGCGGCCGCGACGTTCTTTAGCAGCTCGGCGCCGCCGGTTTTCCCGACCTTAAAGAACGGGGATCGTTAATGGTCGTCATACTCGCGCACAACTGGCGGATGCTCCTGCTGCGCGGCATCCTCGCGCTCGCCTTCGGCTTGCTGTGCATAGTCTATCCGGGCGTCACGCTGGTCGTCATGAAAATCATGTTCGGCGCTTACGCGCTCGCCGACGGCATCCTCGCCCTCGCCTCGTCAATCTACACGGCGCAGGGTCGCCCGCGCTGGCGGAGCACAATCCTTGAGGGCGTCGCCGGCGTCTTCCTGGGCTCTTTGATTTTGATCTGGACGGACCTCGACGCGTTCGGGTTGTTATACCTGATGGGTGTGTGGGCCATCGTCACCGGCATCTTCGAGGTCACGGCGGCGATCCGGCTGCGGCAACACTTCACGAACGAGTGGCTACTCGTCCTGAGCGGCGCGGCGTCCGTCATCTTCGGCCTGCTGATCCTCGTCGTCCCCCGCGCCGGCGTGCTGGCCGTGGTCTGGTGGATCGGGACGTATGCGATTTTTTTCGGCATGGCCTTCACCGCGCTCGCCTTCCGTTTGCGGAGATGGGTCACGCGGCAGACCGGATTGGACGGCGCGCGTTGAAAGCTAGGGGTTGAGATAAGGTGAATGCCTCACATATGGTGAGGCCGGTGTGTAGAATCAATCGCCTTGACCAGAAGGAGGGGTAAAATGCTGACAGTTTTTCGCATCGCGGTCGCCACCGTTCTGCCGGTACTTTTAGTTCACCTCTCGCCTCAGACGCGCGCCCGGCAGGAGGCCGGGCCGGTCAAATTCTCCTTCAGGTCTCTGGAAGGCGGAAATGTCACCGACTCTGACCTGCGTGGGAAGGTGTCTGTCTTGATTTTCACCCCCAGTTGGCTGCCCGTCACGAGGAAGCAGTCGGCGTCCGTAAACCGCCTGACCGCCGAATTCGCCCCGCGGGGCGTGGTCTTCTTCCTGGTCTGCACAGATTCCGAATCACCATCATCGAAGAACTATGCCTCTGACAAACAGTTGCGTGAGTTCGCCAGAAAACGTCGTCTGCGGTTGCCTATTCTCCGCGACCCCGAGGGGAAGACCTTACGGGAATACGGCAAGGATCAAGTTCCTCTGATCGTCGTGCTCGACAAGCAGGGCCTTGTGGACGGTAAGCCCCTCGAAGGTTTCGGTCCCGAAGGCGCTCTCGACCGCACCCTGGGACCTCAGTTGACCCGCCTGACACGCTAGGTTTCTTTAACCGAAGAGTGCCCGCCGAAACCCGGAGCCCCGCCGGCGCGTTCCGAAGTTATATCAACCAACCTCTCCCCCAGCCTGAAGCTCGCCTGCCGCCTCATAAAGTCAGGATTAGAAAATAAATGTCAAGAATTGGAAAGAAAGGGGGCGGAAGTTCGGATAAACTGCCAAACCCTATTCAGCGAAGCAGACGAGGCTAAGCGGGCCGGCGCGGGTTCGGGCGCTTGGCCGCGTAATTTTTTTGCGGAGGGCGTGCTGATGAAACTACTACTCGCAGTCGATTCCGTAGCTTCGGCCGAATTGGTGGCGGCAAGCGTCGCGGCGCGCCCGTGGGTGTCAGGCACTCGCGCCCGCGTGCTCACCGTGATTGACTACGCCCTCATACCCATAGAGTTAGTGAATGAGACGGGCGGGCAGATGAGGCTTATCCGTCCTGAGATGGAAAAGCGCGCGGGGCAGGTGACGGCGCGTGCCATCGAGCTGCTCCGACGATCCGGCGTCGAGGCGGAAGAGGAGGTCAGCATCGGCGACCCGCGGGCGGTCATCTTGGAGAGGGCGGAGGAGTGGGGAGCCGACCTCATCTTCGTCCGCTCGCACGTCTACACCGACATCTCGCGCTGGATGCTGGGCAGCGTCGCACAGGAGGTGCTGCGCCGCGCCCCCTGCTCGGTCGGGATCATCCGCGCCGCGACCGATGACGGCGCGGGCGACTTTAGGGGCGGGATGAGGATATTGCTTGCCACGGACGGCTCTGAGTATTCGCGCGCCGCCGCTCGCTCCGTGAGCGCGCGGCCGTGGCCTGACGGAACCGAGGTGAAAGTGATTAGCGTGGTTAATCCGAACGTGCGTTCAATTTACGGCGTGGCGGAGGTAATGGTCACTCAGGAAGGAGAGGCGGAAGGATTGCAAGGGGCTGTCAAAGAGGCGATTCAGATTGTCAGCGACTCCGGGCTGAAAGCGAACGGGGAAACGGCGGTCGGGAGCGCGAAGACCTTGATCGTCGAGCGGGCGCAGGAGTGGGGGGCGCACCTCGTCGTGGTCGGCTCGCACGGGCGGCGCGGGTCGGAGCGATTGTTCCTGGGAAGCGTATCCGAATTCGTAGCCAATCACGCGCACTGTTCGGCGGAAGTGATCCGCGGCCGCACGGCGTGAAGGCGCGCGAGTAGATTCCCTCGTCACCGATGTGAAGGAGGCAAAACGCATGGCGGGATATGTGACCGGTCTATTCACCACCGGAGCATCCGCAGGGCAAGGTACACAAGAACAAGGCCGAGGCTCTCGCTGATGAGGAAGAGCGTCATCACTAGGCGAGCCGCGGGCGTGAGCAATCGGCGGTCTTGAACTCCAACGCGAAGCCACGCCCGCGGCGGCATGGCTTGGGCGCTGCCGTTGAGCAGCTTCAAAAGGAGAGTTATGGGACAGACACCGAGCGACGCAGGTGGCAGACACGACGATTCAGATTTCATTTTCTACCCGACCAACAAGGTCGTCGGGATTGTTGATGATCCGGGTGACGCCAAAGCCGCGCTGCGTGATCTGAGGGCGGCAGGTTTTACGGTGGATGAGATAGAAGTCCTGACTGGCGAGGAAGGGGCGCACAGGATCGACATGACCGGCGAGGGGCACGGGCCGCTGGCACGCGGCGTCCGCGCACTACAAAAACTGCTGGGCGACTATGAACCCGCACACGTCAGGCGGCATGAGCAAGAGTTTCTGGCCGGCCACTACGGCATCGGAGTTACCGCGAAGGATCAGGAGGCGCGTGAGAAAGTGCGGGAGATATTGAAATCTCACAACGGGCACTTCATCAACTTCTACGGGGTATGGGCGATGGAGGTGTTAGAGCCGTAATCCTTATCGCCACCGAACAAGTCATCTAAACCCACCCGACCAAAAGGAGATCGTATGGTGAGCAAACCAGTTCGCATCCTCGGCATCGCCGGCAGTCTCCGGCGCGAATCATACAACCGCGCGGCCCTGCGCGCTGCGACGCAGCTCCTGCCCGAAGGGGCGACCCTCGAAACTTTCGAGCTTGACGGCATCCCCGGCTTCAACCAGGACGAGGAGCAGAACCCGCCCGCCAAAGTCACGGAGTTGAAGAGGCGGATACGCGAGGCCGACGCCATTCTCATCGTCACGCCGGAATACAACTACTCGATTCCGGGAGTGTTGAAGAACGCGATTGACTGGGCGTCAAGACCATACGGCGACAGCGCGTGGAACGGCAAACCGGCTGCCATCATGGGCGCTTCGATTGGAACGATTGGGACGGCGCGGGCGCAGTATCACCTGCGGCAGATGATGGTCTTCCTCAACATGTTCCCCGTCAACCAGCCGGAGGTGATGATCGGCAACGCCTCCGAGCGGTTCGACGCCGAGGGGAATCTGACGGATGACGCGACGAAAGACTTCATCCGTCAGCTCCTCCAGAATCTCATGGACTGGACAAGGCGAATCGGCAGACCGCAAGGGGTGTAGTAAACGTCGTAAAGCGGCGCGGTCTGACATGACTGTAGGCTGTGATTTAAGCGACAAGGAAGCGCGTAAGTTTCATCAAGAAACTAATCCGCCGGTCATCCTCAACCTCGCCGCTGTATTGGTTCCCCTAAGACGTATTCTGCGAACGGTCAATCGTTTGTGCTTGCAACGTGGATCACGAAAGGGGATAGACATGAGCATCAACGGAAAAGTCGCCCTCGTCACGGGCGCGGGACAGGGCATCGCTCTCGGTCGGGCGCAGACGCCGGAGGATGTGGCGGCTTTCGTCTCCTATCTGGCGGGACCCGATTCGGATTATATGACGGGGCAGGCTCCCCTGATTGACGGCGGACTCGTCTACCGGTGAGACGACGAAAGAGTTCCTTCATCTGAAGCGAGCCTCTACTTATGCTTTTTCGGCTTTAGCTCCTTTTAATTTTGCAACCAGCTCTAAGTCTTCCGCCGCACGCGGAGCGGAATTCGGACTCGAAACGGGTTCGGTGGAGACAAACATGGAAGCCGTGCAGCGTCGTAAGCAGAAGATGGTCGAGGACTTAATCAAAGTTCATCTCGACCGATACGAAGCCTCCGGAGCGGAACTGATTATGGGAGAAGCGCGTTTCACTTCTCCGAAAACCGTCGCAGTCAGTCTCAATAATGGCGGCACAAGAGCGATTGCAGGCGAGCGCGTTTTTCTGAACGTGGGAACGCGCGCGACTATACCCGGTATTCCCGGGTTGGCTGGCGCCCGACCGATGACCCACGTCGAAGCCCTCGAACTCGACCGCTTGCCGGAATATCTCATTGCCGATAGACAACGATATGCAGAAGGCTTCCTAAGTCGCCTCGAAATAATCGAAAGGGGAAAAAACGGTGGGCGGAAAATTACGCGACAATCTCGTCGGCGCGTGCTCAACCGCGCGTCGTGAAGATCGAGGGCGATAAGCTGTTCCTCAGCACGGAATCGCCGACCAAGTCCGGCGGAAAAATTGTGATGTCGCGTCTCCAGTGGCGACGAGCCGACAAGGAGAGACGGCCCGGATGGCGGTCGGCGACCAAAATATGCGTTGGGTTTATCTCGCCTGCGCCGTGCTGATACCGGATGGCGCGTAGCGTTGATACATCGAGTCTGGAGGAGAGTCCTCAATGTCTTCAACCAACGAAGTTCTTGCTGGTCTGCAAGCAATCTCCGCGTGGCAGGAGCGTGTTTACAAGGACTCCCATGCGCATCCTGAGCTGAGTTTTCAGGAGACCAAAACAGCCGCGCTCGCGGCGTCGAAACTCAAGGAAGTCGGTTACGAAGTCCTCGGAGGGATCGGTCGCACCGGCGTCGTCGGCGTCCTCCGAAACGGCGAAGGCCGGACCGTGCTCGCGCGGGCCGACATGGACGCGCTCCCCATGCGGGAGAACACCGGTCTGCCCTATGCTTCGACACTCACTGCGGTTGATACGGCCGGGGAAACGGTCAGCGTCGCGCACGCCTGCGGCCATGACGTGCATGTGACCTGTCTGTTGGGCGCGGCGGAAATGCTGGCTAAAGCTCGTGGGGCTTGGAGCGGAACCTTCATCGCGTTGTTCCAACCCGCCGAAGAGGTCGCGGGCGGCGCAAAGGCGACGGTGGAGGACGGTTTGCCAAACCGGATTCCCAAACCGGATGTCGCGTTCGCGCAGCACGTGCTGGCCTACCCTGCGGGAAAGATCGGCACTCAGGCGGGGCCTGTACTTTCCGCCGGGGATAGCATTCGCATCACCCTGCACGGCAAGGGGTCGCATGGCTCGGTGCCACATAACAGCGTGGACACGGTGGTGCTGGCCGCGATGGTCGTCGTCCGCCTCCAGACGATTGTGTCGCGGGAGACGAAGCCCGGCGAGTTCGCGGTGCTGACTGTGGGCAGCAGTGTGGCCGGCTCCAAGAGCAACATCATCCCGGACCGCGCGGTGCTGCTGGTCAACCTGCGGACTTACGACATGGACGTGCGCCGGCGCGTGATTGACGGCATCGAGCGCATAGTCAGAGCCGAGTGCGAGGCGTCCGGTTCACCGCGCCCGCCTGAGTTCGAGTATTACGATCAGTATCCGCTCACCGACAATGACTCAGAGGTCACGGAAAAAATCACCCGCGCATTCAGGGATTATTTCGGGGCAGAAACAATATTCGACCTCGGGCGGCAGACTGCCAGCGAGGATTTCAGCCGTCTCCCCGACGCCTTCGGGACGCCTTACACCTATTGACTGGAGCAAGGGATGAACTCGGACGCAACGCGAAAGCAACCTGACATGACGGAGAGCGCCGTAGAAATGGTCATCGAGACGCGGGCGCGCGACCTCGTCGAAGGCTTTAAGGTCAGGCGCGCGCTCCCTTCGGCGCGGCGGCGCATGGTCGGCCCCTTCATCTTCTTAGACCAGATGGGGCCGGAGATATTAAAGGCGGGCGAAGGGCTGGACGTGGCGCCGCATCCGCACATAGGGCTCGCCACCGTGACCTACCTCTTCTCGGTCAGGGGGATTGGACCTGTTCCATAGCGAGATTCACGGGCACGATGAAGGGGCCGATGAAAGGGCCTGACGGCAAAGAGATTCCGCCCACGAACAAGAGCTTCGAGGTTGAGTTTTGCACCGTCGCCCACTGGAAAGACGGCGAGATCACCGAGGAGAAACTCTTCTACGACCAAGTGGGGTTGATGAAACAGATCGGCGTGATGTGAGGAAAGTACCACTCATTCACGCCGAGTGAGGAGTATAAACATGGCGAATCCGATGCCGGCCATTTTCTTCGGGCACGGCAACCCGATGAACGCGCTACAGAGGAACGCTTGGACTGAAGGGTGGGCGGCTATCGGCAGCAGTATCCCCAGGCCGAAGGCGATTCTGTGCGTCTCGGCGCACTGGTACTTGCCGGCGACGCTCGTCACCGCGCAGGAGCGGCCGCGGACGATCCACGACTTCGGCGGCTTCCCACGCGAGTTGTACGAAGTCCAGTACCCTGCGCCCGGCGACCCGGAGCTGGCGGAGCGCGTGCGGGATTTGCTGGCCCCCGTCCCCGTAGGCCTGGACGGCCGTTGGGGGCTGGATCACGGGACGTGGTCGGTGCTCTGCCACGTCTTCCCGCAGGCCGACATCCCCGTGGTGCAACTGAGCATTGACGAGACGCAGCCGGCAGAGTTCCACTACGAACTTGGGAAGAGGCTCTCCCCACTGCGCAACGAGGGCGTGCTCGTCACGGGCAGCGGCAACCTCGTCCACAACCTGCACGCATACGCCTGGGGGCGCTACGCGGCGGAGCCGCTTGACTGGGCCGTCCGCTTCGAGGCGCGTGCGCGCGAACTGCTGCTCGTCGGCGACGACGCCCCGCTCGTCAACTACGAGGGCCTGGGCCGCGACGCGATGCTCTCGGCCCCGACGCCCGACCACTACCTGCCGCTACTTTACGTGCTCGCGCTGCGTCGTGAGGGCGAGCAGGTCACTTTCCCGGTCGAGGGGTTCGACGGGGGCTCGGTCTCCATGCTCACCATCCGCATCGGCTGAGACGCCGCGCTTTGGTCTACACGAATACAGTAATGATAGGTGGCGGCGACGGCGGGAGGGAAGCGCGTTCGGCGGCTCCGTCCGCCACTTCACTTATCGCCTCCGACGCTTCGGGGTTCCGGGATCATTTCTTGATAGACATACATTACTGATCGCCGACCTGACGCCCCCTTCAAAGGACCCCAATCGCCGGCGGCGTGCACCTCGCTCGTCAGGTGTATCTCGGACTCGCCCTCGCGCACGTACCCGCGCTCGTCGTAGGAGTGGCCCGTCAGCAGCCCGAGCACGAAGTAGCCGAGGACGAAGGCCCCGACGACAAGGTCGCGATCCGCAGTACGGGCTGCCCGCTCGCCGCGGCCGTCACTGTCCACCCGGAGGTCTGCCGGCTGGCCGGGGCGCTCGTCGCCGAGGTCGTAAAGGCCCCGGTCGAGGAGCACTGTAACCGCGACGGGCCGCCCCGGTGCCGTTTCGAGATAAAGCGAGCGGGATAAGGCGCAAGGCGGCCCACCGCTGATTCACGCCTGGAGACTATCACCCGCCCCGTTCAACGCTTGACGAGTCTCGCGCCCGTGCGCTGGCGCATCTCCGTTCGGAAAACGCCGACGTGCGGCGGCCATCTCATCACCTCCGAGCAGGTCCGGGACGTGCAGTAGGTCGTCTGTGAAATAGAATCCCGTGTCGAAGGCGGTATCTTTCACCCCGTCGCCCGCCACGCCCGCCACCCCCGCTCCGAATTCACGCTTCTGATTCGGTTAATAAACTCTGCTGACCGCGCGCCGCTGCCACGTCTAGGAAGAACTGAACCTCACGGTGCGCTTATCCGCCTCCACCACGCACTCCCAGCAAACCAGCTCCGGCATGTTGTCCGGGCTCAAAAAGTTGATCTGGTACTTAGCCGAGACCGCCGGCACCTAATAAACTAGCCAGAGACGCGCCGACCCCGGTGCTCGTCAGCGCGAACAGGCTGAGGGTGACAGTGCTGACGCAGGCGCCCGCGAGTTTCAGGCGGTGGATTTTTGAAATGGATTTGAACCGCCGCTCGATCTTGTCGGTGGCGGGGCGCACTAGGTCATTTACGATGTCCGCGGCTCTCGAGGAATCCTCCCGGACTTCGGCGATAACTTTCCGAACGCTACTCCTGAATTCGGCCAGGCAGTCCCCCTCCGCGTCCAGAACTTTAGACAGTTGGGCGAAGGACACGCCGTCAATATACGGCATGACGAAAGAGCAAATCTTGGCCTCAAGTCTTGAATTTTGCTCGCCTTCCTTTAAGGGGATGGCGTCTTGATTTTCTTTAACATCGAGGGCCAGCCAATGTTCGGCGGGAGAATTAGGGTCAACCGGCTGGACGCCCCACATACGTTCGACCGGCACGGCCCTCCCCTCTTGTTTTACGCGTAGACCTTCCGGCGCTTTCTGTAAGCCCATCACCATCGGGACCGGACGCACTACCAAACGCCCGGATTTGGCTAACGGCTCGACCTGGCGAAGAAAGTCTTTTATCTGGGCGTCGTTTCGACAGACGTAGCCCGGCCTGATGACGGGGCGGTTATTAAGCGAGTAGAGCTGTTCGGCGAACTCCCTGCTGACGCGGACGATCTTCGGCGAGTGTGGTGATGCGCCTTCTTGGAACGCCCAAGTCACCGAATCGCCGCCCATCGGATAGACAGACGTGAAGTCGGAGAGGATTAAGGCCGTTTTGAGGTTAGCGACCGCTTCGGCATTGAAATGATACTGGGCATCCGTTTTTACGCCGTGAAAAGCCGTGATCGCTTCCCGGCGTGGAAGGTAGTCTTAGACAATTGGAGTAAGTAGCTGACTTGTTTCCCAAAGCTTCCGCCTCGTTAGGCCAATATTTTTTTTGGCGGAACAGTACAGCGGCTATGGGCCTCATCAGGGGGCGCTTCATCTTGCCGCGTAAGGCTCAAACCCAGCTTGGGAAAAACCTGGTGTAATGTTTTAAGGTCAGGTGGGTATATTTAAGATTACCTGCGTGCGTTCGGGCGGCTGCAACCGGCGTTAATCACTTCATGTAGACTTAGGTATGCTTTAGTAAGAGGAGTTTACTGGGATTCATAACCCCAAGGTCGGGAGTTCAAGTCTCCCCCCCCGCTACCACACATCCTCTTACCGCGTAAAAGGTTACAAGTCGCGCAGGCGGGCTTCGAGGATTCACCTCAGCCCGCCTGCCGTGATTTTGCCGTGAGCGAAAAGATCTTCTCGCGGGAGTATTCTGCCACCAACTCCATCGCCTTCTCCATCGCCTCCGGCGACGAGTGCGTGTAATCACCCGTCATCGTAGGGGAGGAGTGGCCGAGAATGTCTCTGCGGACTGATTCGGGCACGCCGCATCCGGCCGCCGGCGTTGCCCAGGTGTGACGGAGGTCGTGGAACGTCAGGTTCACGAGCCCAGCCTCGCGGCACGCCCCCGTGAACCCGGTCTTGATGTCGGAGATTGACCGGTCGTGGACGTACTTCTCGGCGAGCATGGGGCTTTGCACAAAATTAACACGCTGCACAAAAATTAATAAACAGAAGAATTTACCAGGAAGCCTATCTGCGATCAGCTATTCTCAGATGGCTAAGGCATCTCCTCACGAGGGCTAGAATCGAAAATTCAATTCACCGTCTGCCTTCTCAGCAGAGATCGAGCTATTGCAAGGTTAGCAGTGGCACGTGCCGCGTCGCCCTTGAGGCCGTTCGCCAATTGGGTGGCGCGATGGAAATCGTCCCCAGCCAGCAACTCGAAAAGTCCCGTGATATTAAAAGACGGGACCTCCAAATCTATCATCGCCGCCACATCCCTCGCGTGTAATCGGGCCGTTAGTTTGCCGTCATCGGCCGCAAAATCGGCGACGGCATTTACAGCCTTTACCACGTCAGCCGTCACCTCCCAAGTGCGCGCACGATCAAGGTCGAAAGAATGCGTGGCGACACATGCTAGTGCGTAGACGCGCTCCGAATTTCCGCTGTCAATCTTGCGGGCTTCTTCGGCAGCACCGTTGAGCAGTTGCCTAGCACGGGAAGGCTCGGACTTCCGCAGCAGGCGCGCACCCTCCGTGTACGCCCACACGTGCTGGATCGGCGGTAGATTGCCCTCGCCGATAATCCGCAGCGCTCCCGCCACATCCTTTTCGTCTAGCGCCTTGCGAACCGCAACGAAGTCTGCGAAGGAACGTGCTCGCTTCCTCAGGTCAGGGTTTTCGATTTGGTCAGCGAACTCACGAATCCGCCCGTCACCTTTCAGCGCGGCTGCCCTAACGGCTTTGACGTAGATTACATCGCGCTCGCCGATGCCGACAGTGCCGGAGAGTTGACTCAGGATGGTTGATAAGTCATCCCTGCCAGGATTTTCCGGAACAATCCCGGCAGTCATCATGCCGTTATCATTGCTCCTATATGGTTCGGGCGTATCCGGGGCCAACACGGCGAGCCGTGCGTGGAGCGCCGGCAGTTGATCGGGGGCGTATCGCTCGAAGAGTGGTAATAGCCGCGCAATCGTGAAGTATGTCCCGGCCCTGCCCGCCGACGTGCGATCTTCATCTGGGGGTGGGAGTGGCTTCAATAGGATTTGCGCGGCGACCTTGAGGAACCTATCGGATAACTCCGCGGATGGCTCCGGAGCGAGTGCCGTCTCGCCCCACTGGTTAGACACCCTGCCGCGCCGCGTCGCCGTGACTAGGAGGTGTGGCGTGAAAACGTAGGAAGACAGGAGGGAGACCGTTGTCGCGTCCGCCCTTCGGTCGCTTGCCGCCAGCGTCAGCAGCCGCGAGTACCGCTCGTCTGCCGCCTCAGCGTCCTTCTGCCGTAACGTCCCTAAGAAAATAATGCCCGGTGATGTTGCGTATTTAAGTCCGGGGTCGGCGAACATCTTCGCCCGCTCTACCTCCCCCGCTTTGACCAATTCGGTAGCAAGTTCAAGGCGTTTGGCTATAGACTGAGCTGGTTCAGTAGGGTCAAAAAAGTTCAATTGGCTGCCGTCCGCCAAGCCCGATTCGGCCGCCTCCTCTTGCTCTTTCGCCTCTTCGAGCCGAGCCAGAAGTGTTTCGCCGAGCACTCGATCCCGACGGGCCGCTAGATACAGCACCTCCGAGCGTAAATTCGGGGCGGGTGGGACAAACGTGAGACCTCGGCGGGGGCTTAAAGAGTTTTTGCGGGCCTCTTCAGTTGTACGCTGCCCTTCCTTATCAATTTTTTCCGCCGTCTCCCAAGCCCGAAGAAATAAAGTGCGGGCCAGCCTTCGGTCACTCTCCCACAGAGCATCGGCGGCCCGTGCTTGAACTCTCACCCGCAGAGCTTGATCCTTGAACGTATTCGCCTCGTCGGCTAAAGACGTAATTATGGTGATTGCAGATGTGCGCTGCCCCTCCGCGGTGACGGAGGTTTCGCGGCGATCAGATGGCGTTTTCTTCACATTCGAATCATGCGCCGGGGAGTATTTGCCGACGGCAGGAGTTTGGGCAATAGACGGTGAGAAAAGTGAAGCGAGCGCGTAGAGGGCCGCCACACTAGCGGGTGCACGATAAATCATCCTGATACTCCAGAGTGAGGGAGAGGCGCGGCCGTCGGGGACGTTTCTTTTTCGGCATTACATTGAAACATCCGAAGAAGTATCCGTAAAAGCCCTTACAAGGACTTTAAACGAATAGATTATAAAAACGTGGGAGGCCAGAGACAATAAAAATATGTGCGCAGGAAGAATGAGGTTACGATTCAACCATTACAGCACACAAAGCCGCATTTCCCACAATTTATGCAGTAGCCAGGGTTTGGGCAGCATTGAAGAGTACCGCATGAGGCGCAGCCACACCCCTCTCCCGCCCAACCTCCCCATTGTGGAAACACCTTTCTAGGAACCACACGGAATTTAAGAACTCCATCTTCAAAGTTCACGCCGTAATCACCAAGTTTAGAAATTGAAACCTCTTCGTCTAGACCTGCGACGTAGGTTTCAATTTTTATGGACTTAAGTGAATCCCAATCACGGCACTTTATGATGTTGCTCGCATCCCCGATCAACGCGAATACTGTGACTTTTACCTCGTCACCTTCCATAACGGGGGTAAGTTTGACTGCTGAGATCACCTCACGTTCTGAATCACTTTCTGTCAACGTGGTTCTAACTACCGCCGACATCCCGCCATCACCCCTCGATGCGGGTATGTAGAACGGCTTTTTCAAGGCGAGTTCGATCCCTAAAGTAGGCTCCTCTAATCGTGGGGTATGCATCGCATAGGCAGAAACGACGAGGAGGGAGAGGAAGGTAACGGTCACCGTTGTGAGGGTAGCCCTTTTCGAAAGAAGCATTGTGAGTGTCTCCTTAGAAGTGGTCGAGGCTTCTACCGAGTGAGGTTGAGGATTAATCCCAAGATCTTTGAACCTCGGGGGCAAGACACAGCCGAGCAAAGTTTATAGAAATTTCCGGCACTGTCAATAAAATTTTGACGATGCGCTCCCTTTTCTTCTATACCACCCCGAACAGTTACGGCTTATCGTTCGCCTATCGTTCAAACGAATGTGCGGACCGTCGGCAATATCCAAGCACGTCGGGTAGCGTGCAGAAATTACTAATGGATTAGGTATTTTAGAGTGCTTTACCCTGTTGAACGTTTGTGGGCTAGACCTCATACTCTAGGCCATCGCTAAACTTAATACTTTGTGTCGTGTAATGAGCTTTCTGCAGGGCTGGCTATAAAGACCTGATATTTCGGTCGATCCGCGGATGCGTCTTAGCGCGAGGTATCATGCGGGAGAAAGTATGCGGTTAAACATCATGTTGTACAGGTCAACTCCGATGGAGCCTGTTAGGACAGTTACCGTTGGCTGGCGGGGAAGCTCACGGATAAGCCTATCCTGGAAAGTTTTTGAAAAAGATGTCCAAGGAATGCGGTCCTGAAATGTAAGGCATCATTCTTTCGACATGGGTATTACCAGGTCTTTCTTCCCAACTCAGATCAATAGTCTCATCAAATATCACTACACGGTCTAGAGAGCGGACCCTCACGCGCGGCGGGTACTGCTGTCCCCTGAACGTGATAGTGAGGTGGTCATTAAGACTAGCTAAGTTCAATCTTACCGTCGGGGGCCGAAAGGTGTAGACGATTCTGTCCTGTGACACCGTGACGGATGAAGGATAATTACCCCTCGGGGATATTTCCGTCGTTAGGCCGTTGCTCCATATAATCAATAACTCTATCAAAGAACTATTTATGACTTCCTCGAACACTTTACCACCCGGCTGGTTCGTAGAAACCGGGCCAGGGCGTACAGTACCTGCCGGACGCTTAATCTCGGTGAAGTCGAGCCTCCAGTGTGAATCTCCAACCCTCTCCGCGGTGATGGTAGAAGCGCTGTAAGGAAAGTCCGGAGCGGGCGGCTCTATCTTGTCCAAAACCTGAGCAATCTTAGACCAATGTTCGGTCGAGGGTTTGAAGGAAATTTCAACTCCTGACAATTCACGCTCAAGCCTCAGGGCGTTGAGCATTCTCTCGATTTCTTTTGCCTCTTTGGAGCTTTGATACATTGTAAATAAAGAGAGGAGGAAAGAGACGCAGAGCAATGCAGTGATTACTTTCCCTGTTCCGGTAAGCGCAAGTGACCCATACTTTGCGGGAGCATTATTCCCCTTCTCGTCTGCCTTGACGCTCTTGGAAAGAAGTCCTAGCAGCGCTATGACGAAAACTATGAACAGTGAGATGTACGACATGCTCTTCCTCCCAAGCAAGCCGGCAGTATCAGCAACTCCAAGATACGGCGGCCAGTCGCTTCCTCCTATCTCGAATGCCTTGTCCGAGTTGACTAGATTAAACTGGCCCTTGAGAGTTGTTGTCTAGATGAAACCGTTCTTTTCTGTATCGACCTTTAACTACCTTACGAACAGAAACTACCGCGACTATAAACACAGGGAGCATTACTAAAATAGTCTTTAGATTTATCTCCCTGAAAGTTACTCCCCATAAAGTTGCCAAAATAAATGAGATTCCCGCAGACCCGAAAAGCGCCATCACTGATATAAGCACCACCTTACTCTCCTGTTTCTCCGTCAATAATGGAGCGTGTCTGACAGACCATCCTCCGCCAGCACCTTCAAACCGAATAGCGCCGACTTCGTGGTCGGTGTTAATTGATAACTTGATAACGTGCTGATGTTCTCTGTAAGGGTTCACGTATGGAAGTTTTATAGTCGCTTTATTTTCACTAATGTTCGTCTCAGCAGGTAGAGCTCCTGTTGATGAGATTAACGATATCTCAAGAATGTTTACGCCTTCTGGCAAAGAGCATGAAATTTCAGCCCCTTTTATAGCGTCAACTCCTTCGTTAAATATCTCAAGATTAACCTGCCACAAAATTTCGACAGGCTTTCCGCTGTATGTAATCTGAACTTTATCTCCGACCTCATCACGCACGTCGATTAACCGGGCTTTACGAAGCTCATTGATAACAAGTCTGTTCGGTCTCTTCCTGTTATAAACAGTGGCAATAAACGCGACGAGTGAGACCAAGCCAAACACCCAGCCTGCGCCAGCTTCGCTAAGTAACCAATCAGTGAGGCTCTGTGTAGGCATTTATCTATGCAATGTACAAAAGGTTAATAACCGCTCATAAACTTTAAAAAGCTCTGGTGCTAAGTTCACCGACGAGAGTGAGGATTAGGGGCGAGGGCGGTGTGGGTGAGGCGCTACGCTGTAATGTCCTTCCTTTTTGATGAGGCTAACAATCTACGTTTTTCTCAGGGGATGAGAGCACGATCCCGTGAGACCAGTGTCGCAACTAGCGCGGAATCTAGCAACAAAAGGCGTGGCTGACAAGGTTTGGTGAGGGGGCGGGGCCGCCGCGACGACCCCGAGGTGCGGTCTCTTCAGTGTCAGGGGCGATTGTCCAGGGCGCAGCTCCTTCCGTGCCCGCCGCAAAATCAGCACTGGCGGTTAAGTCGAACATTTGCCGCGGGTGTCTCGCGCCGCATTTCCGGCACGGCGTCTTAAAGACAACAGTTGCAACACTAGGCCGGTATAAGAAGGCGCTGATCAGTCCGGGCCTCCAGTGGGTGAGTGCCTCGGAGCCGCGAAATTTGCACGTGAGCTTAAGCCCTTTGTTTCTGATTATGCGAACTTTTGCACCCCTTATTTCTTCGTTGACAAGGTGGTAGCGGCGGAGTATGTTCGCCCATCCTGCCCGAACAATCAGAGACCTCGCGAGGTTTGCTTCTCACGCGAGCTACCGGCGGGTACGCCCTCGATAGCCTCACGTCCCGTATCGCGAAGGGGGTGCTGTAAATATGCCTCTCCTCCTGATCCCCCGGCGGCCACGCCTCAGTGGGATAGTTGTTTCCCGTTGGTTTTACTCTTCGTGCTACCGGGGCCGCCTCTGTCGGTCTCACGTAACCGGGGACTTCGTCGGCCGCCGGCAAGCCTCTAGCGACGGGCTTCCTACGTCGCTCACCCACATACCGGGACGAAATAGTATGCCTCTCAAAGCCATTTCTGCCTTCCGGCCTAAGAGCATGATGTATGCCGCCTGCCTGCTGTTCGCCCTGTACACCGCGGGCGCGGCCGCCAGCGGGTGGCTATCGTCATCCGTCGGCTCACGCGCGGTGCCCGCGGGCGGTACGCCCGCGATGACCACAGCTACGTCGGCTCAAAGCCTGTCGGCGCCCGTCTACAGGCGGAGCCTCCGGGTCTGGGTCCACGGCGATGACATCCGGCCCGCCCTGATTGAGGCCGAGCCCGGCCCGGTCGTGGTGCGGGCGCTGAACGAGACCGGGGCGGACATCTCGCTCGTCGTCGAGCGCGTCTCCGAGGGTCGGCCGGCCGAGCGCGCGGCGCGGGTAGCGGTCACGCCTCGTGACAAGCAGGGGCGGCAGGAGATCGTGCTCGCCGCGGGCGAGTACGTCTACTACGAGGAGTCGCGGCCCGACATCCGGGGCCGGCTCGTGGTCGCGGGCGGCCAGTGACCGGCCGGTTAAGCTGACGCAGGCGCAAGCTTATTTGTCATTCCTGGGAATGCGGGTGGTGGAGAGAGACGATGTCGACGAAAATAACCAGGCGCTTGGCGAAGGTGTCGGGGGTGGTTGTTTTGGTATGGGCTGGCAGCTTGCTCGCGGCGCTCTGCGCGTGCACCGCCGCCGTGGCGCAGACCAACTCGTTTCACGACGGCGGCACGCCGGCCGAGTCCAAGCAGGGCTCGGCGACGGCCTCCTCCTACGACCGCGAGCGGGTCGAGACGGTCAACCTCGCCAACGGCAACTTCTCGATGAGCCTCCCGCTCACTACCGTCGGCGGGCGGGGCTCGGCCTCCTACACCCTCTCGCTCTCCTACAACAGCAAGCTCTGGTCGGCGACGCACGAGGCCGAGAAGCCCGCCGGGTGCTTGCCCGCGCCGTGCACGGAGAGTCCGACCGTCCACCATTTCTCGGCCGTCTATGACGCGCCCTCCATGGTGCGGCCCAACTCGGTCGCGCTCGGCGGCGGGTGGTCCATCCTCAAGGGGCCGTACGTCAAGCGCACCGTCCCTTCGGTCCTCATCGACCCGATCCCCTGCCCGTCATCGAGCAACCTCGGCACCTGCTACAAGTACGCCCTGACGAAGGCGTGGCTCCTTCTGCCGGATGGGTCGGAGGTCGAACTGCGCGACGCGCTCACTAACGGCGCGCCTTACCTGCTGCCCTCCCTGGGGACGAGCCAAGTAGACCGCGACCGCGGCCGGGTCTGGCAGAGCCGGGACGGCTCGAATGTCACCTACGTGACCGACGCCCCGAACGGCGTGGTCAACGGGCAGTTCTCGGGCTGGGTCTTCCTCGCCGACGGCACCCGCCTGCGGATGGAGGGCCAGCGCTGCACGAAGGTCATTGACCGCAACGGCAACTACGTCACCATCGAGTACGGCACGACCGGGGGCGCGACCTACACCGACCCGCTCGGCCGTCAGACGATCCTCCAGCCCGTCGCCACCGGCGCGACGGTGACGGTCAAAGGGTACGGCGGCACCCCCGACCGGGTGTTCACGGTCGAGACGGGCGTCATCGGCGCGAAGGACGCTGCCGGGGTGCTCTCGAACCTGCGCTCAGACTTTCGCACGCTCCCGCGCCCCTTCACGGGCGGCGACGCCTTCCGCGACCAGAACGGGTTGACCTCACACACCATCACCGCGCCGCACACCGACCTGTTCCCCGACTCCGAGGGCGGCGACGCCGTTGACGGGGCGCGCGCCGTGACGCGCCTCAGCCTCCCGGACGGCCGCGCCCTGCGCTTCCGCTACAACCAGTACGGCGAGGTGGCCGAGGTCGTCTACCCCGGCGGCGGGGCCTCCCGCGTCGATTATCAGGGCTTTCAGTCGAAAGCCTGCGAGGGCTACGAGCCTTTCAGCGCGACGCTCAACCGGCGCGTCGTCAAGCGCCAGTCGCTCTCGAACGGCTCCGCGCCCGACGCCACCTGGACGTACGTCTACGGGCTAGGCGGGACTAACCCCCAAGTGACGGTCGAGGCCCGTCAGGGCGACGGCGAGCCGACCGACGCCCTTCTCGCTTCGGAGAAGCACTTCTTCTTGGCGGTCGACGCCGAGTACCGCGTCTGCCGCCCGACCGCCTCGAACGGCACCTTCTACGAGAAGTGGGAGAACGCGAAGGTGTACCGCGTCGAGCGGCAGACCGGCGCCGGCACGCAGGTCACGACGCGCCTCTGGCAGCAGCGCGCGCCCGTCGTCTGGGGCAACGACCCCGGGTACTCCTTCAACAACTACGCGGCCGCCCACGGGCAGGAGCAGCCGGCCAACGACCCGCGGGTGGTGCGCGAGGAGACGACGCTGGAGAACGGGAAGACCAAGAGGGTCGAGTACGCCTACGACCGGTTCAACAACGTCACCTCCGTCAAGGAGTCCGACTTCGGGACGACGGCCGCGCCCGGCGCGCTGCTGCGGCAGACCGTGCGCCGGTACGCCGGCAGCGGCACAGACCTCGCGGTCAACGGCTACTGCTACACGAACCTCGACCCGCAGGACGAGACGTGCGGCGCGGGGTTGGCCGCCGACCCCGCCACGATCATCCACCAGAAGAGCGTGCTGCTGAGCGAGTCGGTCAGGGACGGGGCCGGCGCGCAGCAGTCCTACGTCGAGTACGAGTACGACAAGTACCTCGCGGACGGGAGCCGCGCGGCACTAACTGTCAACGCCGGGATGATCCGCTACGACGGGGCCCGCTTCGCCGCCTTCGCGGCGGCCTCGCAGCCGCGCGGCAACGTCACGCGCGTCGCGCGTTGGCTCGGCGGGACGAGCTACGTCTACTCCTACAGCCGCTACGACAACGCCGGCAACGTCGTCTCGGCGAAAGACCCACGGGGACACGTCTCTTCGGCCTCCTACGCCGACAACTTCGGCAACGGCACGAACCCCGACCTCGGCACCGTGGGTACGAACGGGACGACCTTCGCCTTCCCGACGCTGGCGACCAACGCCCTCGGCCACCAGGCGAGGACGCAGTACAGTTACAACTACGGGGCGCCGGCGGGCGTGAAGGACGCGAACGGCGTCGTCACGCGGACGGACTACGACACGCTCGGGCGGCCCGTGCGCGTGACGGCCGCGCAGGGCCTCGCCGAGGAGGCGGTCACGGAGACGAGCTACCCGACGGCCACGGTCAACGCGACGCACGCGAGCACGGAGTTGGACGCGACGCGCTGGGTCTCCGCGAGGACGCAGTTCGACGGTTTCGGCCGCCCCGCCGTGTCGAGCGCGAGCGAGGACGGCAAGCACTACGCCACGGCCGCCTTCAGCCTCCACACGAAGACCGTCTACGACGCCCTCGGCAGGCCGGCCCAGGTCAGCAACCCCCACCGGGCGGGGCAGACGCCCGTCTACACGGCGACGGCCTACGACCTCTCGGGCCGCGTCACCTCGGTCACCACGCCCGACGGCGCGAAGGTGCTGACGGGCTACGACGGCGAGGCGGTGATGGTCACGGACCAGGCGGGTAAGAAGAGGATCAGCCGCTCGGACGCGCTCGGGCGGCTGGCGGACGTGTGGGAGGTGACGGGTGCGGACGCGGCGACCGTCGCCGTCGTGTTCGGCGGGGTCACGTACAACGGCTACCGCACCTCGTACAGGTACGACGTGCTGGATAACCTGCGGAAGGTGGATCAGGGCGGCCAGCTCCGCTTCTTCGCCTACGACCCGCTCTCGCGGCTCGTCCGCGCGAAGAACCCCGAGCAGGGCTTGATGGCGACGGACACGGACTTCTCGGTGCTGACCGACTCGACCTCGGGGACGGCCAACAGCCAGTGGTCTCTCGGCTACCTGTATGACGCCTCGGGCAACCTCATCAAGCGCAAGGACGCGCGCGGCGTCGTAACCACTTACGGGTACGACGCGCTTGGCCGCAATACGGCCGCCCTCTACTCGGACGCGACCCCCGACGTAACCCGCTCCTACGACGGCGCGCTGCTCGGCAAGGGCCGCCCCTGGAAGAGCGAGGCGGCGGCCAACAGCCTGACCACCACGAGCGAGTACGACGCGCTGGGACGCCCCGAGAGGCAGCAGCAGCAGTTCTGGGCGGGCGCGGCGTGGGGCACCGCCTTCGCCGTGGCCCGCGCCTACGACCGCGCCGGCAACGTCCTGGCGCAGACCTACCCGTCGGGCCGCGCGACGAACTACACCTACGACGGCGCGGGCCGCCTCGCCAGCTTCTCCGGCAACCTCGGCGACGGGGTGCAACGCAGCTACTCGTCCGCCGTCATCTACCACGAGTCGGGCGGGATGAGCCAGGAGAGGTTCGGCACCGTCACGCCGCTCTACAGCAAGCGGTTCTACAACGTGCGCGGCCAGCTCTCCGAGGTGCGCCTCGGCACGCAGAGCATCACGTCCGCAGACCCCGGCCACTGGAACCGCGGGGCCATCCTCAACGTCTACAGCGCCGCGGCCGGGTGGACGGAGAGCGGGGCGGACAACAACGGGAGCCTCCGCAAGCAGATGGTCTTCGTCCCGAACGACGACGCCATCTCCGGCTGGTGGCAGACCAACTTCTTTTACGACTACGACGCGCTGAACCGCATAGACCGCGTCCGCGAGGTGCAGGGCGGCCAGAACCAGTGGCTCCAGGAGTTCGACTACGACCGCTGGGGCAACCGCACGGTCAACGCCGCCGCCACGCAGGTCTACGGGGCGAGCCCCGCCTACTCCATCCCGGAGCCGCAGTTCACCGTGAACACAACTAACAACCGGCTCGGCGTGCCCGCGGGCCAGCCGGGCGTGATGCAGTACGACCCGGCCGGGAACCTGACGCAGGACACCTACACGGGCGCGGGCGCGCGCACCTACGACGCCGAGGGGAGGATGACTTCGGCGCAGTTCGTCTCCGGGCAGCCGCAGACGGCCGCCTACGCCTACGACGCAGACGGCCGGAGGGTGAAGAGAGACGTGGGCGCCTCGGCCGAGGTCTGGCAGGTCTACGGCATCGGCGGCGAACTCCTGGCGGAGTACGGGGCCGGGGCCGCGCCCTCTTCCCCGCAGAAGGAGTACGGCTACCGCGCGGGCGGGCTGCTCATCACGGCCGAGGCCGGGTCAGCCGCGGCCCCGCCGCCGGGCGGCGGCATGCCCTACGGC
>JALZHT010000226.1 GCA_030860645.1 Acidobacteriota bacterium | reverse complement strand
GACCGGCGCGGCCAAGACCGCCTCGACGCCGACCGCGGCGGTCGCCGGGGGCGTCGCCAAAGGCGTGGCCGCGAAGACGCCGTCCGGCACCGTCGTCGAGAGCACGCCCGACCCGCCGATCAACAAGATGCGGCGGCGCATCGTGTGGGCGGCCGTCGCCGGCTTCATGGGCACGTGGCTCGTGATGTTCTTCCGCTTCTTCATGGCGCGCTCGATCACGGAGCCGTCGAGCGTCTTCCGCATCGGGTTCCCCGGCGACTACGCCTTCGGCGTCGACACCAAGTGGCAGCCGCAGTACCGCGTCTGGGTGGTGAGGAACTCCGAGCGCCTCTTCGTCATCAACGCCGTCTGCACGCACCTCGGGTGCACGCCCGACTGGAAGTCGAGCGAGAACAAGTTCAAGTGCCCGTGCCACGGCAGCGGCTACGACAGCGAGGGCGTCAACTTCGAGGGGCCGGCCCCGCGGCCGATGGACCGCGCCCACGTCACGCTCGACGCCGAGGGCCAGATCGTCGTCAACAAAGACCGCCTCTTCAAGTGGGAGAAGGGCAAAGAGTCCGAGTTCGACAACGAAGGCGCGTACCTGCGAGTCTGAGGGATTTTAGATTTTAGATTGGCGATTGGAAGGACGGGCCGCGGCTGTCGCCTGGCGATCAAAAATCGCCAATCATAAATCTAAAATTCGGGGGTCTGTTATGGAGCCTGAACGACCTGAGGGGAACGGGAGCCAGCAGCGCGGACTGAAGGCCCGGGGCGTCGGCCTCTTGGAGAAGGCGCGGGCGCAGGGCGTGGCGCTGAAGGAGCGGGCCGAGGAGGAGGCCAAAGCCTACAAAGACCCGCAGCAGACGCAACTCTGGAAGTCCATCTTCCGCGTCTCGCACGACCGCTCCGACCCGCGCAACCGGAGCCTCGCCGTCCTCTCGAACGTCTTCCTCCACCTCCACCCGGCCAAGATCAACCGCGACGCCGTCCGCTACCCCTTCACCTGGGGCATGGGCGGCATCACCTTCTACCTCTTCATCGTCCTGACCTTCACCGGCGTCCTGCTGATGTTCTACTACCACCCGACGAAGGGCCAGGCGTTCCTCGACATCCTCTACCTCGAACACGACGTGCCCTTCGGCAAGCTCCTGCGGAACATGCACCGCTGGGCCGCGCACCTGATGGTGATTACGACGTGGCTGCACATGTTCCGCGTGGTGCTGACCGGCTCCTACAAGCGGCCGCGCGAGTTCAACTGGTGCGTCGGCGTGGTGCTCCTGGTGCTGACGCTGCTTTTGTCGTTCACGGGCTACCTGCTGCCGGACGACCAGCTCGGCTTCTGGGCGGTGACGGTGGGGACGAACATGGCGCGCGCCACGCCCGTCCTCGGCAGCGAGGGGCCGTTCGGCCCGCAGCTCGGCATGACGCCGTACAACGACGTGCGCTTCGGGCTGCTCGGCGGCTCCATCGTGGACGCCAACGCCCTTTTGCGCTCCTACATCTGGCACTGCATCGGCATCCCGCTCGTCGCCTCGGTCTTCATGGCCGTCCACTTCTGGCGCATCCGCAAGGACGGCGGCATCAGCGGCCCCGCGCCCGTGATGCTCGAACCGGAGATGAAGGCGGTCAAGAAGTGATTTTCGATTTTAGATTTCCAATTTTTGATTGCAAGGCGAGCGCGTGCGCCTCCTCTTCCAATCAGAAATCTAAAATCTAAAATCAAAAATTGGAGAGTTGATATGGCAATGGCGATACCCCGGCCGCGGAGCAGGCGTTGGGTGCTGTGGCTCGTCGTCGCGCTGGCCGTAGTCGGCGGCCTGGCGCTGCTGGTCGAGGACTGGCACCAGCTCTGGAAGATCAGCTCCACGCCCGACAACGTGCCCATCGTCGCGATGCTGCCGCTCGTCGCCTTCTTCACCTGGCTCGGGTTCCGGCAGGCCGGCCGCAACGACGAACTCATCGGGCGGCTCGAAGACGACCCGCAGCTCGCCAAGACGCACCACCGCAAGGTCGAGCCGTGGCGGCCCGGCTGGGCGCGCGAGCTGCACGTCTGGCCCTTCCTCGTCCGCGTCGAGTTCCTCGCCGCCGACATCGTCACCATCATCCTCTTCGTCTGGTCGATCCTCTTGAACGCGCCTCTGGAGGAGCCGGCCAACCCGAACCTGACGATGAACCCCTCGAAGGCCCCCTGGTACTTCCTCGGCCTCCAGGAGATGCTCGTCTACTTCGACCCCTGGATCGCCGGCGTCGTCATGCCGGGCCTGCTCATCATGGGCTTGATGGTCTTCCCCTACGTGGACTCGAACCCCCTGGGGAACGGCTACTACACCTGGCGGCAGCGGCGCTTCGCCATCGGGATGTTCATGGCCGGGTTTTTGATGTGGATCATCCTCATCATCATCGGCACCTTCATCCGCGGGCCGGGCTGGATTTGGTTCTGGCCGGGGCAGACCTGGGATCACAACGCCGTCGTCTTCGACCGCAACCGCGACCTCCACGACATCGTCGCCGGGTGGGGCCTGCCGTTTCTGGCCGCCTCGCCCTTCAAGGAGATTTTCGGGCTGATGGTCGTCGGCCTCATCTTCGTCGCGGGCGGGCTGTTCTTCCACTGGCTGATGCTGCGCGGGCCGCTCCGCTTCCGCTACTTCACGCACCCCCGCGAGCTGCGGCGGTGGGCGACCGAGGCCGACCCGTTCGAGAAGAAGCTGCTCCAGCGGACGACGCTCTTGCAGTACCTGACGTTCCAGTTCTTCGCCATCTCGGTGTTGTGGCTGTTCCCGGTCAAGCTGCTCCTGCGTCTGCTGTTCACCATCAAGTACATCTGGGTCACTCCGTGGTTCAACGTCTAAGGCTCGCGTCCGAGCGGAGGTGCGAATCAAGTGGCTGAGACTCCTGAGACCGGCATCGTCAAGAAGGAACCCGAGGGGCCGGCCCCCGACCCCATCACGAGCCGCACCCTGAGCGGCGTCATGCTCCTCAGCGCGCTGCTCCTGACCGGCACGCTCGTCTGGTCTCTCTGGGACGAGGTCTACGCCATGCGGCCGTGGAAGGGCCACCAGCGCTCCTTCGTCAAGCGCTACGAGCGCTACCTCAAGCGGCTCCAGAGGCGCGGGTTCAACTCCGAGCAGGAGGTGCGCGAGAGCGCCGAGTACCAGCGGCTCGACCAGGAGGCGAGGGCGGCCGAGGAGAAGGTTAAGGATCAGGTCGCCACCATCAACCGCCGCGTCAAGGCCATTGACGGCCAGCTCGCCGCCATCACCGACATCTTCCAGGACAAGCGCGGCCGCATCACCGTCAAGAGCTACGAGATCGAGGTCGCCGGCGAGGGCGACAAGGAAGAACTCCGCCGCGAGGTCGAAGAGATGCGGGCCGAGACCGTCCCGATCTCGATGCCGGCCGACGACGGCCGCGTCGTCCGCGAGCGCTGGAACTTCACGCAGATCGAGCGGAAGTACAACGACCTCAAGGACGAGAAGGGCCGGCTCCTCGCCCAGAGCGGCGAGCTGATGCGCGAGTCCTCGGAGCTGCGCCGCCAGCGCGACGAGTACCTCAAGAACAACGTCACGGACGTGACGGCCGAGCAGGTGCGTCTGCTGCGCAACAAGGCCGAGAACTTCGAGTTCGGCCTCAAGCAGATCAGCATCAACTCGGGCGAGATCGTCGACCGCTGCGAGACCTGCCACCTCGGCATCCGCGAGCCGATTAAAATCACCGCCGCCGACATGATGCCCGCCGGCCGGGGCCGCCGCCCCGACAAGCTGGCCCGCGCCTTCGTCAGCCACCCGAGCCGCGAACTCCTACAGATTCACGACCCGGAGAAGTTCGGCTGCGCGAGCTGCCACTGGGGCAACGGCCGCGCCACCACCTCCGAGGAGAAGGGGCACGGCCGCCACCGCTTCTGGCTCCACCCGCTCTTCGCCAAAGAGAACACCGAGGCCGGCTGCAACCAGTGCCACGCCGGCGACCGCGTGCTTCAAGGAGCGCCGACCTTGACGCGCGGCAAAGACCTCTTCCAGGAGCGCGGCTGCGTCGGCTGCCACCGCTACGAGGGCTTCGACCGCGAGGGCGACGCGCTGGCCGGCGCGCGCCAGCAGATCAAGCAGCTCGAAGACGAGCTGGCCGCCAACGAGCGCGAGGTGAAGGTCGCGCGCGCGGAGAGCGCCACGGCCCGCAGCGACGAGGAGGCGCAGCGGCTGCTCGCCCGCGCCGAAGCCCTGACCGTCACCAACAGCCAGATCGAGGCCCGCGTCGACCAGCTCAACACGCAGTCGCGCTACCTCATGCAGGATCAGAAGAAGGTCGGGCCGAACCTGAAGGACGTGAAGCTGAAACTCCGCAAGGAGTGGATACCCGAATGGCTGCGCGACCCGCAGGCGTTCCGCCCCGGCACGAAGATGCCGACCTTCTGGTACTTGTCCGGCCAGCCGGGCCACGTCGTCCCGCCCGGCCAGCAGGACGAGGAGCGCAAGGCCATCTCGGCCTACCTCTGGCAGTCGGCCTACGAGGGGCGCGTGCCCGAGCAGCCGCGCGGCGACCCGGCGAAGGGCAGGGAGTTGTTCGAGACGCGGGGCTGTCTCGCGTGCCACTCCATCGGCGAGGGCGACCAGCGCGTCGGCGGCGAGTTCGCCGCCAACCTGACGCGGCTCGGGCAGAAGGCCAACTACGAGTACGTCGTCCGCTGGGTGCATAACCCGCGCGAGCGTTGGGCACCCTACTGCCCGAAGGAGAAGCGCGACCTCACGCCCGAGGACTACGCGAAGCACAACCGCCCGTTCGTCTTCGACACGGTCAGGCACTCGCGCTGCCCCAACGACGGGGCCGAGCTGCAAGTGCAGAACATGACCGTGATGCCCAACTTCCGCCTCTCCGACCAGGACGCGCGCGACATCGCCACCTACCTCGTCACGCTCCAGCCCGAGGCGCGCTACCCCGACGCCTCCTACATGGACGACCCGGCGCTCGCCGCGAAGGGCGGCAACCTCATCAAGCAGTACGGCTGCGCCGGCTGCCACGAGATCCGCGGCTTCGAGGAGGAGCAGCGCATCGGCAAGGAGCTGACGGCCGAGGGCGCGACCCCGCTGGAGCGCCTCGACTTCGCCCTGCTCACGCACAAGGCCGAGCTGGGCTACGACCCCTACGACGAGAAGAAGAAAGGCCCGCCCTGGTACAACCACAAGGGCTTCTTCGAGCACAAGATCACCGACCCGGCCCTCTACGACAAGGGCAAGGAGAAAGACCCGCGCGACCACCTGCGGATGCCCAAGCCCTACCTGACCGACGAGTGGAAGACGGCGCTGACGACCTTCCTCCTGGGGAGCGTCGGCACCGAGGGGCAGAACGTCCCCGTCTCGCTCTTCTACAAGCCGACCGACCAGCAGAAGGCGATCCAGGAGGGCTGGTGGGTGGTTAAGAAGTACAACTGCATGGGCTGCCACAACGTGCAGGTCGGGCAGCGCTCCGTGCTCTCGGGCCTGCCCGCCTACCAGCAGGGCGGCGCGCTCGGCCCCGAGCAACTCCCGCCGGGGCTGACGACCGAGGGCGCGCGCGTCGACCCCGACTGGCTCCTGCGCTTCCTCGCCGACCCGTCCCTGAGCGGCTACGCCGAGGGCATTGACC
>JALZHT010000900.1 GCA_030860645.1 Acidobacteriota bacterium | reverse complement strand
GCGCTCGCCTTCACGGCCCACAGCATCCCCGCCGCGATGGCCGCCGGCTGCGACTACGTGAACCAACTGATCGAGACCGGCCGCCTCGTCGCCGAAGCGGCGGGTCACGGGAACTGGCGGCTCGTCTTCCAGAGCCGCTCGGGGCCGCCCGCGCAGGCGTGGCTCGAACCCGACATCTGCGACCACCTGCGCGAGTTGAAAAACGAGGGCGTGCGGGACGTGGTCGTCGCGCCCGTCGGCTTCATCTCCGACCACATGGAGGTGCTCTACGACCTCGACACCGAGGCGCGCCGGGTCGCCGCCGAACTCGGCCTCAACCTGATCCGCGCGGCCACGGTCGGCACGCACCCCGCGTTCGTCTCGATGATCCGCGAGCTGATCGTCGAAAGGCTCGACGCCGCCGCGCCGCGGCGCGCGCTCGGCATCTTCCCGCCGCGCCCCGACCTCTGCGCGACGGACTGCTGCCTGCCCGCTGCGCGCCAGGCTCCCTGAACGAAGCTGATGGAGGAGAGGACTTCACATCGTCGGCGGGTCGTGGTCGTCGGCGGCGGCGTGAGCGGCCTTGCGGCGGCGCACCGGCTCTTTGAGCTTCAGGCACAGGCGGGAGACGCGCCGCCCGTCGAAGCCCTTCTGCTCGAAGCGTCGGGTCGTCTGGGCGGGACGGTGCGGACGGAGCGGCGCGACGGCTTCCTCCTCGAAGGCGGGCCGGACTCGTTCATCTCCGAGAAGCCGGCCGCGCTCGAACTCGCCCGGCGCCTCGGCCTCGGCGACCGCGTCGTCGAAACCAACGCCGAGCACCGGCGCAGCTTCGTCGTCGTCGGGGGCCGCCTGCGCCCGACGCCCGAGGGCTTCCACCTGCTCGCGCCCGCGCGCCTCTGGCCCTTCCTCACGACCGGCATCTTCACGTGGCGCGGCAAGGCGCGCATGGCGCTCGACCTCGTGCTCCCGCGCCGCCGCCCGGCGGGCGAAGAGGACGAGAGCCTCGCCCGATTCGTCCGCCGCCGCCTCGGGCGCGAGGCGCTGGAGCGGATGGCGCAGCCGATGGTCGGCGGCATCTACACCGCCGACCCCGAACACCTCTCGCTGCGCGCGACCATGCCGCGCTTCCTCGACATGGAGCGCGAGCACCGCAGCCTCATCCTCGCGCTCATGCGGAACGCGCGGCGGCAGGGCGCGCGGCAGAACGGCGCGAGCGGCGCGCGCTACGGCCTCTTCCTCTCGTTCGACGAGGGGATGCAGGTGTTGACCGACGCGCTTGCCGCGCGCCTGCCCGGCGGCTCCGTGCGCCTGCGCACGCGCGTCGAGGAAGTTGTTTTTGAACGCGGAGCGCGCCGCTGGCTGTTGAGGACGGGCGCGGGCGAGACGTTTGACGCCGACGCCGTCTGCCTCGCGCTCCCGGCTTACGCCGCCGCGCGATTGATCCGCGGCGCGGACGAGTCTCTAGCCGCCGAACTCGACGCCATCCCTTACGCCTCGACCGCGACGGTCAACCTCGCCTACCGGCGCGCGAGTATCCCGCACCCGCTGGACGGCTTCGGCTTCGTCGTCCCCTTCGCCGAGCGGCGCGCGGCGCTCGCCTGCACCTTCAGCAGCGTCAAGTTCCCTTCCCGCGCGCCGGCGGGTCGCGCGCTGCTGCGCGCCTTCGTCGGCGGGGCCTTGCAGCCGGAGATGTTCGAGTTGGGCGAGGGCGAGATGGTCGAGGCGGTGAGGCGAGACTTGCGCGACCTGCTCGGCGTCGCGGCCGCGCCGCTCTTCTCGCACGTCGAGCGTTGGCCACGCTCGATGGCGCAGTACCACGTCGGCCACCTCAAGCGGCTGGCGCGCATCGCCGAGCGCCTCGGCGGCCTGCCCGGCCTGCGCCTCTGCGGCAACGCCTACACCGGCGCGGGTGTCCCCGACTGCGTCCGCGGCGGCGAGGAGGCCGCGGCCTCCATCCTCACGGAGTTCGGGCGGCCGAGCCGTCAGCGTTCCAACCAATAAATGAGCAGGGCGACCGCCAGCGATACGACGGCGATGAGGCTCAACAGGCGTACCACGTTCGGGCGCAGGTTTCTTCCCTTCATGCCCCATACATACAAGATGCACGCCAGTCCCGT
>JALZHT010000899.1 GCA_030860645.1 Acidobacteriota bacterium | reverse complement strand
CCTCGTCCCCTACGGCCTCGTGCGCCGCCGCGCCGCCCGCCGCCAGGCCCGCGCCGCCGAAAGGTACGGCACGATAAAGACGTGAATCGTCAATCGAAAAAGCAGGCTCGGGTTTCTCTACTTCCGCTCGCCGCTCGGGCGGCTCGGTACTCAAGCACGATTGCCGATTGACGATTGACGGCCTTTTTCTTCCGGGGGCTTTCTTGACGCCGTCCGCGACGGGTCGTTAGACTGGCCGCCTCGGATGAACTTGAAGACCAGCGACACGACGGGGCAGCGTCTCGCCCCCGCGCCCGCCCCGCCGACACTCCAGAGCGCCGCCGCCAGCACCGACGACGAGGGGCCTGCGCGCGGGCCGCGCGTCCTCATCAGGTCGGAGGAGTCGGGCGTGCAGCTCAACCTCGGCGACCTGTGGGCCTACCGCGAGCTGCTCTACTTCCTCGTCTGGCGCGACGTGAAGGTGCGCTACAAGCAGACCGCGATGGGCGCGGCCTGGGTCGTCCTCCAGCCGCTGGCGACGATGCTCATCGCCACGCTCGTCTTCAACAAGTTCGCGCGCCTCGACTCCGGCCCGCTCCCCTACCCGCTCTCCGCCTACGCCGGCCTGCTCGTCTGGACGTTCTTCTCCAGCGGCGTGACAAGCGGCACCTACAGCCTCGTCAGCAACACGAACCTCGTCACCAAAGTCTACTTCCCGCGCGCCTTCATCCCGGCCGCGGCGGTCGGCGCGGGGTTCGTTGACCTCGGCATCGCGTCGCTGCTCCTCGCCGCGCTCGCCGTCTACTACGGCGTCGGCCTCTCGCCCGGCCTGCTGCTCGCCCCGCTCTTCATCGCGCTCGCGGCGCTGCTCGCGCTCGGCACGGGGATGCTCGTCTCGGCGCTGACGGTCAAGTACCGCGACCTGCGCCACGCCCTGCCCTTCACCATGCAGTTCTGGATGCTGGCCTCGCCGGTCGTCTACCCAGTCGGGATCGTGCCCGCCGACTGGCGCTGGCTCCTCTACGTCAACCCGCTCGTCGGCATCCTCGAAGGCTTCCGCGCCGCGCTCGCCGGCACGCCCGTGCCCTGGCCGCACGTCGCCGTCTCGTCGGTCGTCGCCGTCGTCGTCCTGCTGCTCGCTTACTACGTCTTCCGCCGGCTGGAAGACACCTTCGCCGACGTGATTTAAGGGAATTTTAGATTTGCGATTTTTGATTTTTGATCGGGAGGCGAAGGCGTTCGCCGCTTCTTCCAATCGCAAATCAAAAATCTAAGAAGCTGTTTGAAAAGTCCGAGCCGGAACGTATTTTCAATGATTTACGGGCTTACTCGCTGCCGGACGCGAAGGTTAAGGACGCCATAAGTCCTTTGAAACCCGTACGGCAAACTTTGTGACAGGACTTTTCAAACAGCTTCTAAAATCAAAAATCGTTGTGATGAACCCCGTCGTCAGAATCGAGAACGTCGGCAAGCGCTACCGCCTCGGGGCGCTGCACCCCGGCTACCTGACCTTCCGCGAGCTGATCGGCGGCGCGTTGACGGCCCCCTTCCGCAGGCTCCGCCGCGCTGAAGACGGGCAGACGTTCTGGGCGCTGCGGGGCGTCAACCTGCGGGTCAGCCAGGGCGAGTCGGTCGGCATCATCGGGCACAACGGGGCCGGCAAGTCGACGCTTTTGAAAATCCTCTCGCGCGTCACGCGGCCGACGACGGGCGAGGTCGAAATCCACGGCCGCGTCGGCTCGCTGCTCGAAGTCGGGACGGGCTTTCACCCCGACCTGACGGGGCGCGAGAACGTCTTCCTGAGCGGCGCGATCCTCGGCATGCGCCGCGCCGAGATCGCGCGCAAGTTCGATGAGATCGTCGCCTTCTCCGAGCTGGAGAAGTTCATTGACACCTCGGTCAAGTTCTACTCGTCGGGGATGTACGTGCGGCTCGCCTTCTCGGTCGCCGCCCACCTCGAACCCGAAATCCTCATCATGGACGAGGTGCTCGCCGTCGGCGACGCGGCCTTCCAGCAGAAGTGCCTTGACAAGATGCGCGAGGTGCGCCGCGACGGCCGCACCGTCTTCTTCGTCTCGCACAACATGCCGGCCGTCACCCGCCTCTGCCGCCGCGCCGTCC
>JALZHT010000225.1 GCA_030860645.1 Acidobacteriota bacterium | reverse complement strand
GTGTTGCGCTGCAGCTGGCTGGGCGCGACCCTCGGCGCGGTGCCGGGCATCGGCTCCTCGGTCATCGACTGGCTGGCCTACGGCCACGCCGTGCGCACCGAAAAGGGCGCTCAGCAGACTTTCGGGCGCGGCGACGTGCGCGGCGTCATCGCCTTCGGCGGCGACGTCATCGTCGAGGGTCGCGTCGAGGGCGACGCGGCGGCCGTCGGCGGCTCGGTCATCCAGCTCGGCGGCTCGCACGTCGGCGGCGACGTGATCGTCTTCGGCGGCGAGTACCGCAACGAGGGCGGGGGGCGCGGCCCGGCCGGGAAGACCCTGATGTACGCCGGCTACGAGCAGGAGCTGCGCGAGCTGGCGCGCAACCCGGCCGGAGTCTTGACGCCGCGGCTGACGCCGGCCTTCGTCGGCTGGCGCGTGCTGGCCGTCCTCTTCTGGTTCATCGTCTCGCTGGCGCTGACGGCGGCCACGCCGGGCGCGGTCAGCCGCGCGGCGGCGCGGCTGCAAATGACCTCGCTGCGCGTGGCGCTGATCGGGGTGGTCGGCGCGCTGGTGGTCGGCCCCGGCGCGACCGCCGCGCTGAGGTTCCTGCCGCCGATGGTCGGCGGGCTGGTCTTCGCGACGGCGATGCTGCTGCTCCTCGTCTCGTACCTCTACGGGCGCGTCGTCGTCCACGCGGTGACGGGGCGCTGGCTCCAGCGCGCGCTGCTGCCCGAGGGGCGGCGCTCGGAGACGACGGCGCTGCTGCTCGGCGCGGCCTTCTGGGCCGTCGCGCTCGCGCTCCCCTTCGTGTGGCCCGTCCTCGTCCTCGGCCTCGTCGTCGTCAGCCTCGGCCTCGCCCTCACGGCCCGCTACCGCCTCGGCCGGAAACGCAACTGAAGAAATTTTTGATTTAGATTTTTGATTTGCGATTGAAAGCCATCAGAGGTCAGTCAGCCTTTGTCTTTAGTGCAAACTGACGACTGACGACTAAATCAAAAATCAAAAATCTCAAATCAAAAATCGCTCCCCCCTTGTGCTCCGCGCTCCGGTTGTCGTAAATTGAGGCTTCCGCGGCAGGCGCCCCCGTTAGACCTCGTCCTTGTCTCCCTCCGCCCCCGCGGCAGTCCGTCTTCCTCCTACCCGACATGAAGAGAACTTCCGACCTCAGGCTCATCGTCTTCTTCACGGCGCTCACGTTCCTGCTGACGGTCGTGGTCGTCCTGTCGTGGGAGAAGTTCCTGCTGCCGCCCTTCTTCTCGTGGGTCGAGTCAAAGTACCCCGGCCCGGCCAACGCCGAGATGCGCGGGAAGATTCAGCAGCGCGTCGAGCACTTCTTCATCTCCATCGCCGTCGACATCGTCGTCGTCACGCTCCTGCTCAGGGTCGTGCGCCGCCAGCACCGGCGCGTCGTCGAGAGCGAGGAGCGCTACCGCGCCCTCTTCGAGCACGCCAACGACGGCATCGGCGTCGCCCGCGCCGCGGACTTCCGCCTCGTCGAGGCCAACGGCAAGTTCTGCGAGATCATCGGCTGCGACACCGAGGCGCTCGCCGGGCGCGACGTGCGCGAGCTGCTGCGGGCCGACGGCGACGGCCAAGACCCGCGCGAGGGCGCGCTCGCGCGCCTGCTCGGCGCGGCCGAGGCGGGCGAGGGCGAGTTCGTCATCACGTCCGTCTCCGGCGCGCCCGTCCACGTCTCCGTCTCCTTCAGCACGCTCACCACCGCCGCCGGGAAGTGGATCATCCTCATCGTCCGCGACCTCTCGGGCCGCCGGCTGCTCGAAGCCGAGAAGGAGGCGATGCAGCGCCAGCTCTACCAGTCTTCGAAGCTCGCCTCCATCGGCGAGCTCTCGGCCGGCGTCGCCCACGAGATCAACAACCCGCTCAACGGCATCATCAACTTCGCGCAGCTCCTCAAGGACGAGCCAGTCGAGCGCTCCGACTTCGAGCGGCAGATGATTGACGGCATCATTGACGAGGGCGGCCGCATCGCGCAGATCGTCCGCGGGCTGCTGACCTTCGCGCGCCCCGACAGCCACGAGCCGCGCCACGCCCACGTCCAAGAGACCCTCCAGACCTCGGTCGCGCTCTTCGGCCGCCAGTTGCAGAAGGACGGCGTCCGCGTCGAGATTGATGTCGAGCCGGGGCTGCCGCCCGTCCGCGCCGACGGCTCGCGCCTCCGCCAGGTCGTCGTCAACATGATCAGCAACGCGCACCTGGCCCTGAAGGCGCGCGCCGACGGCCGCGAGAAGGTGTTCCGCATCGCGGCCCGGCGGTTCGAGCGCGACGGCGCGCAGTGCGTGCGCCTCGAATTCTACGACAGCGGCGTCGGCATCCCCGCCGATGTCCTCGACCGCGTCTTCGACCCCTTCTTCACGACGCGCCGCGACGCGGGCGGCACGGGCCTCGGGCTGTCGATCAGCTTCGGCATCGTCCGCGACTACGGCGGCACGATCCGCGTCGAGAGCCGCGAGGGCGAGTTCACGCGCTTCACGGTCGAGCTGCCCACGGCCGACTCCTGGGAGGCCGAGTATGCTTAAAGTCCTGGTCGTTGACGACGAGCCGAGCATCCGCCTGACGGTCGCCGAGTTCCTGCGGCGCGCCGACTACGACACCGTCACGGCCGCCGACTTCGAGTCGGCCGCCGCCCTGACCGAAGGCGTCGACGTGGCGGTCGTTGACGTGAACCTGCCCGACGGCAGCGGCATCGAGATTTTGCGCCGCCTGAACGAGCGCGAGCCTTTCGTCCCCGTCATCATGATCACGGGCGACCCGCAGTTGCCGCGCATCTCCGAGATCATCCGCGCCGGGGCCTACGACTTCATCGTCAAGCCGATCTACAAGGACGTGCTGGTGAAGGCGGTCTCGCGCGCGGCCGAGAAGAAGCGGCTCGAAGACGAGAAGCGGCGGCTCGAAGAGGAAATCCGCCGGCACGCCGAGGAGCTGGAGCGGCGGGTCGAGGAGCGCACGGCCGAGCTGGTCGAGGTCTACCGCGTGCTCGCGCAGCAGGAGAAGATCGCGGCCCTGGGCCGCGTCGCCGCGCAGGTCGCGCACGAGGTCAAGAACCCGCTCGCCGGCCTCCTCCTCTACGCGCTGCACTTCAAGGGGAAGGTCGAGGGGAAGCTCTCGGAGTCGGAGGTCTCGCTGCTCGACAAGATCGTCACGACGATCAACCACCTGACGAGCACCTGCGAGCAGATTCTGAGCTTCGCCCGCCCCGTCCACCTCAGCCCGCAGCGCACCGACCTCAACCGCGTCCTGACGGACGTGCTCCAACTGCTCGAACCGCAGCTCTCGGCGGCCGGCGTCCAGGTGGCGACCGACCTCGACCCGGCCGGGGCCGCGGGCATGCTCGACGAGGCTTCCCTGCGCTCGGCGCTGATGAACCTGGCGCTCAACGCCGTCCAGTCCATGCCCTCGGGCGGGGAGCTGCGGGTGCGGACGCGCGTCGGCGGCGGGGCGATAGTCGCCGAGATCGGCGACACGGGCACGGGGATGACCGAGGAGCAGGTGAAGAACATCTTTGAGCCTTTCTACACGACCAAGTCGGCGGGCCTGGGCCTCGGCCTGCCCTACGCGAAGAAGGTGGTCGAGGAGCACCGCGGGCAGATCGCGGTCGAGAGCCGCGCCGGCGAGGGCACGACCATCCGCATCACCCTGCCGGCGGAGCCGGAGAAGTGAACCAGATGTCTCACCCACCACAAAGCCGCATCCTCGTCGTCGACGACGAATCCAGCATCGCGGGCGCGCTCGAACTCGTCCTCTCGGAGCGCGGCCACGAGGTCTCGACGGCCGCCAGCGTCGGCGAGGCGCTCGGCCTCGTCAAGAAGCGCCCCTTCGACCTCGTCTTCACCGACCTGCGCCTGCCGGACGCGACCGGCATCGAGCTGCTCGAACAGCTCAAGTCCGCGACGCCCGAGACGGAAGTCATCCTGATGACCGCGCACGGCTCGCTCGACGTGACCATCGAGGCCATCAAGCGCGGCGCGTTCTACTACCTCGAAAAACCCTTCACGCCCGACCAGGTCTTGATGCTCGCCGAGCGCGCGCTCCAGTTCGAGGCCGTCAAGCGCGAGAACCGCGTGCTGCGCAGCACGCTCGCCACCGACGGCGAAGACTTCGGCATCGTCGGCCACCACCCGAAGGTGCGCCAGATTCACGCCGTCATCCGCACGGCCGCGCCCTCGGACGCCTCCGTCCTCATCGAGGGCGAGTCGGGGACGGGCAAGGAGCTGATCGCCACGGCCTTCCACCTCCAAAGCCCGCGCGCCCAGCGCCCCTTCATCCGCATCAACTGCGCCGCCATCCCCTCGGAGCTGATCGAGTCGGAGCTGTTCGGCTACAAGAAGGGCGCGTTCACGGGGGCCGACCGCGACAAGCGCGGCCTCATCGAGGCGGCCGCGGGCGGCACGCTCCTCCTCGACGAGATCGCCGAGATGCCGCTTCACCTCCAGACCAAGCTCCTGCGCGTCTTGCAGGAGCGGCGGCTGCGGCGGGTCGGCGACGAGCAGGAGATAGCCGTCGACTTCCGCCTCGTCTCCTCGACGAACCGCGACACGGCGCAGATGATCCAGGAGGGGGCGCTGCGCAAAGACCTCTACTTCCGCATCAGCACCATCAAGGTCAAGGTGCCGCCCCTGCGCGAGCGCGCCGACGACGCGGTGGTGCTGGCCGAGCGCTTCCTCGCGCGCTACAGCGAGAAGTACCAGAAGCGGCTGCGCGGCATCTCGCCCGCCGCCTTCGCGCTGCTGGCGCGCTACGACTGGCCCGGCAACGTCCGCGAGCTGGAGTCGGTCGTCGAGCACGCCGTGCTCTTCGCGCAGGGCGAACAGCTCCAGCCCGAGGACTTGCCCGAGCAGCTCCACGCCTCGCAGTCGGCCCAGTTCCGCTGCGCCATCCCGCCTTACATGACGATTGAGGAGGTCGAGCGCGAGGCCATCCTCCAGACGCTCGAACGCACCGGCGGCAACGTCAAGAAGACGGCCCAGATTCTCAACTTCCACCGTCCCACGCTCTACCGCCGCCTGCGCAAGTACGGCCTCAAGAACGCCTCCGGCGAAGACGGCGAGGCGGCCGAAGAAGAGAATTAAGAATGGAAGCATTCTGCGTGGCCGCCGTATCGGCGCTCAACTCTGCGTGCGGCGCGCGCCGACTCCGCCAACTCATGCCCCGCGGGTTTAGCCGGCGGCGCGTCGCTCCCTGATTCTTAATTCTTAATTTTTAATTCCTCTTCGTCTGTTCCTTCCTGATTCACCATCCCGCCCCACATGGTTCGCGTTGGAACACCGCCGCGGCGCGGGGCCGACTAAATAAAACCTAAACGGTGGATTTTTGTCCGGCGCCGCGGGCGGGCACGAGGATTGCTATCTTGATTGGCGCACGGCCACCGTAGGCGGAAGCCCGTGTGGGCTTTCGTCAGCGCGCTCCCGCGTGAACGCCGACCGCCCGACAACCCTCGAAACGAGGTTACGACTATCACATGCTCGCGCTACTACGCCGTGCCTGCTTATTCTCTGCCGACGAGTCGTCCGAGCGTTACGCCCGGCGAAAGGACTCGCTGGGGCCGGGGTTCGTTGTGTCACAGAGCGACGCCATTCTCATCATTGACGACGAGCCGAGCGTGGCCGACGCGCTCCGGCTGATCCTCGGCGACCT
>JALZHT010000224.1 GCA_030860645.1 Acidobacteriota bacterium | reverse complement strand
GAGTGAGGGCGAGGGGCGCGGGGCGCGCTTCACGTTCGCGATGCCGTGCGCGGTCGGGGGCGCGGTCGAGGAGGTGGGGCGGGAGGAGGCCGCGCCGCCGCGCGAGGGGCTGCCCGTCCTCCTCGTCGAGGATTCGAGCGAGACGCTGGAGCTGCTTCAGATGCTCTTCTCGCGCAAGGGCTACGACGTGATGGGGGCCAGCTCGGCGGCCGAGGCCCTCGACCGCGCCGGCGAGCGGCGGCCCTCGCTCATCGTCTCCGACATCAGCATGCCGGGCGTTGACGGCTACGAGCTGCTCGGACAACTGCGGCAGCTCCCCGGCCTCGAAGGCGTCCCCGCCATCGCGCTCACCGGCCACGCGATGGACGAAGACCGCGACCGGGCGCTGGCCGCCGGCTTCTCCGTCCACGTCCCCAAGCCCGTCGACCCCGAAGAACTCTTCCGCATCGTCCAACACCTGACGACATGAACAAGTTTCGGGTTGCGGGTTTCGAGTTCCGAGTTAAAAACCCGATTCGTCTTTAACTCGGAACTCGAAACTTTAAACCCGGAACTTACTTTATGTTGATGGCGACGATCTTCGCCTCGCCGCCGCCGGCCTGCGCCAGCTCGCGGCGCAGGTTCCGCTCGCGCTTCGACTCGGGCACCTCGCGCCCGCGGGCCGCGCCCCCGGCCCAGACGCCCGCGAGGAAGTAGCGGTCGCCGTACTGCCTGAAGGTCAGCTTCGCCTGTTGCGACCCGGCCCCGGCCGCGTTCGTGAGCACGACCACCGACTCCTCCCCGTCCTCGCTCCTGATGACGAGGGCCGACGAGTCGAGCCTGACGCTGCGGACGGTGTAGCGGCCGGCCGGGAGGTGCCGGTCGCCGGCGGTGAAGCTGAACGGGATGTCAATGGCGACGTGGCCGGCCGCCCGCGCGGAGGCGAGTTGCGAAGCCCCCAGGATGATGCCCGTGATGATGAGTGCCAACGCTCTGTTGATTTGCTTTTTCATGTCTCCTCCTCTTAGTCTCAAAGGCCGCCGGTCAAAAAGCCGTGGCCGTCAGTTGACCGTCCTTGTGCCCCGGCGCGCCCGCCGCCCGGCGGCCCGTTAACGTCTGCGACGCCCGAACGTCTGACCTCGTGGTTCGTATAAAGAGCGTCACCGCCTTGCTGCGGGGCTGAACGAGCGGGGCCGCGGCGGGGATTTTCAAAAAGGCCCCAAAGGACGCCAAAATAGTTTTCAAAGAGTTCTCAAAGGACTTTCAAAAGGCACTTATGGGCAGTCGAGTCAGCCACTTCTACGAGTTCGGCCCATTCACCCTGGACGCCTCGGAGCGCGTGCTGCGCAGCGGCGAGGCGTTCGTCCACCTGACCCCGAAGGAGATGGAACTGCTCGTCGCCCTCGCGCGGAGCGGCGGGCGGCTGGTGCCGAAGGAGGAACTTCTCAAGGAGGTCTGGCCCGACACCTACGTCGAGGAGGCGACGCTCGCGCAGAACGTCTTCACGCTGCGCAAGGCCCTGGGCCGCGTCGACGCCGGGCAGCAATACATCGAGACCGTCCCGCGCCGCGGCTACCGCTTCGTGCCCAAAGTGCGCGAGCGGCGCGAGGAGGAGCCGGCGGCGGAAGGAGCGGGCAGGCTAGGCGGGGCGGCTGAGATGGCCGGGGTTGAAGAACTCGTCCCGGCGGGCGAAATAAATTCCAACGGCGCGGGCGCGCAGGCGGCAACGGGGACGGCGGGCGCGGCCGAACGGGCCGTACACGTCTCGGCCGACGCTCACGGCCCGGCCCCGACCAACGGCGGCGCGGCCGAAGCCCCAGCCTCTACGAACGCCGCCGCGCCGGCGCATCCTTCTCAAGTCCGGCCGGGCCGCCCCGTGAGGGCCGCCGTGCTCATCACGCTCGCGGCCGTCCTCGGCTTCGGCGGCCTCGTCTACGTTGTCTACAGGTTCTCCCTGCGCCCGCACCTCGCGCCGCGCGCGCCGGCCCCCTTCGAGTCCATGCAACTCACGCGGCTGCCCGTGACGGGGGCGGTGACGGACGCGGCCGTCTCGCCCGACGGCAAGGTGCTCGCCTACGTCACCAACGAGCCGGCGGGCCAGAGCATCTGGGTCAGGCAGGTCGCGGCGGCCAGCAACAGCCAGCAGATCGTCCCGCCCTCGGCCGGCGTCTTCCACGTCGGCCTCAGCTTCTCGCCCGACGGCCAGCACGTCTACTTCGCCTCGACCCGGCAGGAGACGCCCTTCGCCACGCTCCGGCAGGTTCCCGTCCTCGGCGGCCCCAGGCGCAGGGTGCTGGAGGAGGTCAACAGCGCCATCAGCTTCTCGCCCGACGGCCGGCAGTTCGCCTTCATCCGCGGCCTCATCGCGGAAGGGGGGCGCACGCTCTTCGTCGCCGACGCCGACGGCCGGAACGTCCGGCAGGTGGCGACGAGCGCGCCGCCGCGCGTCCTCGTCCTCCCCGCCTGGTCGCCCGACGGCCGCACCATCGCCTGCGCCTACGCCCTCACCGAGGAGTACGCGAGCGGGCGGCCCTACATGGGCGTCACCACCTTCAACGTCGCCGACGGCGCGGAGGCCCTCCAACTCCCCGGCCTCTGGTTCGAGATCAACCAGTTGGTGTGGCTGCCCGACGGCGGCGGCCTCCTGATGAGCGCGGCCGAGCGCGAGCTAAGCCCGGCCCAAATCTGGCGGCTCTCCTACCCGGAAGGCGCGGCCCGCCGCGTCACTAACGACCTCAATTTCTACCAGGGCCTGAGCGTGACGGCCGACGCCGGGACGCTCGTCACCGTGCAGACCGACCGCGTCCCGAACGTCTGGGTCGCGCCCGTTTCAGACCCCGCGCGCGCCCGCCAGGTCACGACCGGCCCGGGCCGGTTCGACGGCTACTACGGCGTGACCTGGATGCCCGACGGCCGCATCCTCTACTCGTCCATCGCCTCGGGGAGTTGGGACATCTGGGTGATGAACGCCGACGGCACGGGCGCGCGCCAGCTCACCGTGGGCGCGCGCTCGAACTACGGCCCGTCCGTGTCGCCCGACGGCCGCCACGTCGTCTTCCTCTCGAACCGCGCGGGCGGCCCCTTCAACATCTGGCGGATGGACGCGGACGGCTCGAACCCGAAGCAGTTGACCTTCGGGCGCGGCGAGAACTTCCCGCACGTGACGGCGGACGGCCGCTGGGTCGTCTACGCCACGTTCGGGCTGGGCGAGGGCGACCTCATCTGGAGGGTGCCGATTGACGGCGGCGAGCCGGTGGCCGTCACCGACGTGCCGTCCTCGTGGCCGCACGTCTCGCCCGACGGCAAGTGGGTCGTCTGCGTCTACATGCAGCGGAAGGCGGAGTTGCTCAAGCTCGCCGTCGTGCCGCTCGAAGGCGGCGCGCCCGTCAAGGTCTTTGACACCAGCCCGTCCTTCCGCATGAACACCGTCTGGATGCCCGACAACCGCGGCATCGCCTACGTCGACGCGCGCGACGGCACGGCCAACGTCTGGATGCAGCCGCTCTCCGGCGGCAAGCCCGTCCAACTCACCCACTTCACCACCGACGGCGTCAGCGCCTACGACTTCTCCCGCGACGGCAAACAACTCGCCGTCACCCGCACCGCCGAGACCACGGGCGTCGTCCTCATCCGGGACTTCAAGTGAAAGCCGTGAATCGTCAATCGTGAATCGTGGAAAACCTTGAGCGCCGCCCCGGCTTGAAGAGTCCGAGCCGGGCGGCGCTCAGCGAGTCTTTACGATTTCGATTCACGATTCACGGCTTTTGACGGCTCTTACTTCTTCGCGCGAGCGCGATGGTGTGCGTGGCGACGGCGGCGATGATGATCGCGCCGCCGAGCGTGGCCCAGGCCGAGGGGCGTTCGCCGAGGAAGAGGTAGACCCAGAGCGGGTTCGAGAGCGGCTCGACGTAGCCGACCAGTCCGGCGTCGAGCGAGCGCACGCCGCGCTCGATGCCGCGCGTGAAGAGCGTGTAGGCCAGCCCGATCTGGACGACGCCGAGGAAGAGGATGACGCCGAGGTCGGCGGTCGTCACCTTCCCCGCCCCTTTGAAGAAGGAGGGGGCGCAGGCGGCGGCGAGGAGGAGGTTGCCGTAGATGATCGACGAGGCGCGGTTGACGCGGCCGGCGCGCGGCAGCCGGATGAGCAGCATGAAGACCGCGAAGCAGACGCCCGAGAGGAGCGCGAGCAGGTTCCCCGTCATCTCCTCGGGCCGCAGCCGTCCGACGAAGAAGAGCGTGATGCCGGCGGCGCAGGCGGCGACGACGAGGAAGTCCGAGCGCCGGTACTTCTCCTTGAAGACGAGCGGCTCGAAGACGAGGACGTAGACGGGCGCGGTGTACTGGAGGAAGATGGCGTTGGCGGCCGTCGTCAGCTTCGTCGCCATCACGAAGAGCAGGAGGAGCGCGGCGTAGAGGGCCGCCGCGACGACCGTCACCCGGTTGGCCCGGAAGCCCGCGCGGCGCGTGAAGTAGGCCACGGTCAGCGCGGCGAGGAGCGAGCGCCCGAAGGAAAGCTCGTAGGCCGAGAGTTCGGTGGCCTTGATGAACAGCCCGCCCGTGCTCCACAGCAGCGCCGCCGCCAGCACGAAGAGGATCGGCGGCACCTTCTGCGCGCCGCCCCGCCCCGCCTCCGCCGTCGAAGTTTCTCTCATCAGGCCGACTCATTTAAGCACCAACGGGGCCGGGAACAAAGACGCCCGGCCCCGTTGAAACGCCCCGCACTTTGGTTTAAAGTTACGTCAGACGTGACGTACATCGCCATTTAAACCCAACACATCTAAGTTGACGGCGCGCCGCGGGCGGCGCGCCCTAGAAGGTTTCCCTTTTCGGGAGAGGATTTCCATGAAAGACTTTCAGTCTCAGAATCAGCGTTACAACCAGCAACCGGCGTGGGAGCGGCCCGCGGGCGGGTGGGGCGGCTTGCAGCCGCCGACGGCCGCCGAGGTCAGCGTCTCGGAGCGCATGGCGTTCGTGCGCAAGGTCTACGCGCTCTTCTTCGCGGCGACGCTGTTCGCCGTCGGCGGCGCGGGCCTCGGGCTTTCGTCGCCGACGCTCCTGCGGTTCGCCTTCGAGCACCCGTTCATCATGCTCTTCCTGATGATCGGCGGCGTCTTCGGCGCGCAGGCCGTGCGCCACGTGCGCGGCGTCAACATGGTCGCGCTCTTCGCCTTCACGACGCTGACGGGCGTCGTCATCTCGCCGCTGCTCTACTACGTGGGGCAGACGAACCCCGGCTCGATCCTCGCGGCCGGCGCGCTGACGGTCGGCATCTTCGGCGGCCTGACGGCCTACGTCTTCATCTCGAAGCGCGACTTCAGCTTCCTGCGCGGGATGGTGACGGTCGGCCTCATCGTCGTCGTCGTGGCGGCGCTGGTCAACATGTTCGTGGTGTCGAGCGCCTTCGGCTTCGCCATCGCGGCGGCGTCGCTGCTGCTCTTCTCGGGCTTCGTGCTCTACGACACGTCGAACATCATCCGGCACTACCCGACGAACGAGTACATCGCCGGCGCGCTCTCGCTCTACCTCGACGCCTTCAACATCTTCCTCGCCCTGCTGCGTCTCTTGAACGCGGGCGACCGGGATTAAGGCCGGCCGCGCACAGCCGGCGAAAAACAGAGGCGGGACGATCTTTGGTGAGCGTCCCGCCTCTGTTT
>JALZHT010000898.1 GCA_030860645.1 Acidobacteriota bacterium | reverse complement strand
AAGCTGAGGTCGGTGACGTGGGCGGCGGCGCGCTGCGTCTCGCGCGCGTAGCGCAGGCACGCGCCCGCGGCGCTCACGGCCGCGACCTTGCCCCCCAGCCCGTAGCCTTCGAGCGTGCGCGCGCCGAACTGTTCGAGCAGGAGGGCGGCGCAGGAGGTCGGCTCCCACAGCCAGTCGTCGAGCGGCGTGAGCGCCACGTCGCCGTACGACGCCGCGGCGTGAGCGGCCGGCGTGATGCGCGCGAGGGGGGCGGCCGAGTCTTTCGGGTCGTCGCCGAGCGGCAAGGGCGCGGTGTGCGCGCCGCGCCCGGCGTAGGCGTCCTTGACGAGCAGCGTGAGCGAGGTCGGATGGAGCAGCTCGCGCGGGCCGTAGGATTCGATGTCGGCGCGGACGCGCGTCCAGGCGTCGGGGCCGCTGGCTTCGGTGGCGCGGAACTCGCCGGTCGAGAGGTCGAGGAAGGCCGCGCCGAAGGTGTCGCCCGCGCCGCTGACGGCCGCGAGGTAGACCGACTCTTTGGCCTCGACGAGGTGCGGGTCAACCGCGGTGCCGGGCGTGATGACGCGCACGACCTCGCGGCGGACGAGTTTCTTCGCCTTCGAGGGGTCTTCGGTCTGCTCGCAGATGGCGACGCGGTAGCCCTTGCGGATGAGGCGCGCGACGTAGCCCGCGACGGCGTGGTGGGGCACCCCGCACATCGGGATCGGCGCGCCGCGCTCCTTGTGGCGCGCCGTGAGGGTGATCTCCAACTCGCGCGCGCCGGTGACGGCGTCGTCGAAGAAAAGCTCGTAGAAGTCGCCGAGGCGGAAGAAGAGGAGCGTGCCGGGGTGCTGCCGCTTCAGCTCCTGGTACTGCCGCAGCATCGGCGTGAGCGGTGCGTTCGTGGTCGTCATGTGCCTCTGGGCGAGTGAGCAGGTGGTCTCACCCGAAGGAGTTTTTGCGGGACAAAGCTAACACAGCCGGCGCGGAAAGGCACGGGGGCCGCGCGCAAAAAAAATCAACCGGGCGGGACAAAAGCGTAACAGCATTAAGAAACGATGAACGACGAGCGGCGGACTGGTTTTCAGTTTTCAGTAGAGGCCAAAACCGAAAACCAGTTCGCCGCTTTCGGAAAGAAGATGAGCCTGACGACACAGATCATCACGCTCTTCGTCCTCGCCGTCCCCGTGGCGTGCGTCGCGTGGACGGTGACGCACGAGGAGGTGTTCCGCGAGCCGCGCGAGTACTGCGTCGATAAGAGCCAGTCGTGCCGGCGCTGGTATCAGCGAAAGTTCTTCTACCTGTTCACCTGCGAGTACTGCTTCAGCCACTACGTGGCCGCCTTCTTCCTCTTCATCACGGGCTTCAAGCTGCTCTTCGACGACTGGCGCGGCTACCTCGTCGGCGGCTTCGCGCTCGTCTGGGTGGCGAACCAGTACATGAGCCTCTACAACCGGCTCCGGCTCGACATCAAGAGCGAGAAGATGGAGGCCCAGATCAAGGAGAGCATCGTGGAGACTGAGGTGAAGCCGAAGGAAGGAAATAGCCGGGAGGCTCAGCGCGGAGGGCGCTGACGCTGCCACGCGAAAGATTCGGCAGAGAAAGTATTTCTACCGCCTGCCGTCTAGCCCCTCACCTGATGACCTGCAAGTCGCGTTCGCTCGTGATCTTCCACCCCGCGCCGGTCTTCGCCCAGTGCAGCTCCTGGACGACCTCGCCGCTGCGCCGCTGGCCGGCCGCGTTGATGAGGAACTGCTTGCGGAAGCGGACGACGGCCGTGCGCCCGTCGCGCGCGACTTTGAAGACCGGGTCGGCGATGGAGATCTGCACCTCCTGGGCCTGGCCGAAAGTCCGCACCTTCTCCGCCCTGACCGCCTCGCGCGAGACGCCGCGCGAGAGGTAGAAGCTCGTCAGCCGCGGGGCGTAGTGCGCCAACTGGCCGTTCACGTCGCGCGCGTTCGTCGCCGCGACCCACTGGTTGAGGGCCGCGACCAAAGCTCTGCGCTGGGCCTCGGGGGCCTCGACCAACTCCGCCTCGCTCACCTCCTCGGGCACGGCGGCGGGGGGAGAGTTGACCGAGCCGGCGGGCGGCGGCGACTGAACGGTCGTGGGCGGCGGCGCGGGCGGCG